>NZ_SIJA01000008.1:0-76132 GCF_012062385.1 Methanocorpusculum sp. GPch4
CGAGGGTGTTGATGATCAGATCAAGCGTAGGGGTCGCGTCGTAGTCGGCGAGGCTCCAGATCCGGTTTTTGGTGTTTCGGTTTTTGGGATCGCTGGTGCCTGCGGAACCAGGGGTTCCAGAGGATCCGGTCGGCCCGGTGGTTTTTTCTGGTCTCGGGTCGAATCTGTTGTTGCCTGTTCCCTGAAACTGTTTAGACGCTGGTTTAGGGCAGGCATGTTTTTCGCGAATGGTTTCGCTGTTTGTGGTTTGTTTCATTGGTTGATTCCTGTGATTTTTGCAAGGTTTGGGTGGTCTTTGTTCAGCTGGGCGATGACTTCCGGGTAGAGAGCCGGGTACTTTTTACAGAGTTCAGCGGTCCGGTTGAGGAGTGCTGCTTTCATGTTTTCCCTGCCTCCAAGGAGGTCGGAGAATTCGCGTTCGTTTTCGATGTCGCCGAAGTAGATTTCGTAGATGAAGCGAGTCGTTTCCTCGGGGTTTTCACGGATCTTCGGCGTTTGGACAACGCTTTGTTCCATGAATCCAACGATCATGGGGGAGGCGTCTTTGCCGAACTGTTCTTTGTACTGGTAAAGAAGGCCGGCTTTTGCTTCGGGGATGTAGACTTTGTAGTCAGGCATCGGTTTCTCCGTGGTCGTTTAGGTGTTTTCTCATGAGACCGAGGATCATTTTCGATGTGTGCGGTCTTGGATACTTTCTGGAGAAGGCTTCGAAGGTTTTTCTGTCGACTTCTCCGACATAGAGCGAGAATATCTGTGCTATCTTGATCACGTCCTTTGGTGATTGGTTCGTAAGCCGGATGACTTACAAGAGAAGATGGGTTCTGCAGATATTTAATATTAATTATTTGCATCAAATTGTATGTAAATTTGTATATTTTTGGAGTGCTGTGCACATATGCAGATGTGTAGATAGATGTGTAGATGTTTAAAAAAAAAGACTGGGGGAGGAAAAAGTCCGTCCGTAAGTAAGTAAATACGGGAAGAAAAAACTCCTCATCAATCACTTATTTTTTATCCATATATTATATTATTTGAAGTACAGACGAGAGAGAGAGAGAGAGAGAGAGAGACGGTTTTTCTCTATGCAGATAGATGGATAGATGAGTACATAATCATCTATCTGTCTGTTTACGTCCGGATGTAGTTTTGCCCGGGTTATCATTTTTTTGATCTGCATAGATGGATAGATAGATGGATAGAAAAAAGACCTGGGCGGATGAATACTTCGCGATTCGCGTAAAAGAGGTTGAATACGGGTCAGGTTTTCCCCTGTCCTTTTTCCAGGATCTCTTTGATGCATCCAAGAATTAATGGTGAAAACAGGGTCCGGATGCATGGATCTCTGTAGTCTATCTGGGCCAAAATGCCTCGCTGTGCGTCGGGGTACTGCCGTTGGTGGCTCCCCTTCGTCAGATTCTGCCGGTAAGTAGTGTAGTTATTCTGTTTCAGATAGGATTCTGCCCCGCTGAGTTTTTGGTCCATTGGGGTCTAATGAATACATAGGTTTTTTTGCTATATAATAACTGTTGTTTTGTATTGGTATTATATACTCCTGCGTATATAAGTTTACATACAGTTATGGTCGCAGTGAAAAGTAAGAAGCCTTTGCTGAGCACACGGGTGAGCTGGGAGGTTTATGACCGGGTGGTCGCTTTGACGAAGGGGGAGAAGCCGCAGTTTGAGTCGATCAGTGATTATCTGACGGCGACGATTTTAACGGATCTTGCACGGAGAGATATGGGGATCGATGCGGAGAAGGCGAAGATGCTTATGATGCTGCAGGATCCACAGATCCAGAAGGAGCTGTGCAGAAGGCTCCAGTGAGCGGGGACCTTTAGGGCCCTCAGCTGATGCGGGCTCTGCCCCACAGGGGCGAGCCTCAGCAGAGCAAGTTTTCGAAGGAAACTTGCGACTGCGGCCCGGTCCATAGGACCGGCCTCAGCTGAGCAAACTGAAAGTTTGCGACTGCGGGCCGTCCCTTTAGGGGCGGGCTCAGCGGAGCAAGTTTTCGAAGGAAACTTGCGAGCAAGGCTGAGTGAAGCGAAGACTGGCGGGCAGCGGCGGTATATCCAATTTACCAAGTCCCCCATACGTTTGAAAGTAGTTCGTCAGGGGGTAGAGAAGACCGCGATCTTCACCCAGTTCAACCATTTTTTTGCATCGAAAAAACGCCTCCTCTCTCAGTGAGAGCGGCGTTTTCACGAAAAGAGGGGGCATTATCGCACCGCGCGGTCAGGGGTATAAATACCGTCGAAAAAAAATTATAGGAGTATGGATGATCCATTTTATCTGAAGAAAAAACTCGGTATCCGGCGAAGCCTGAACCCGTTCACAAAGGAGCCCTATGTGCTGGATTTCCGTCTGACCATGGAGCATAAAGACCGGCTGTATGCGCTCAGCCGCGAGACGGGAACATCGATCGACGAGGCATTGCGGGTGATCCTCGATCTCGGATTTGTATGTGAAAAGGATGCGGGCGGGCGTACGGATATGGTGTATTACGATCCGGATATGACCTGTAATGATTTTTATCACGCACTGCTGATCAAGGGATTTGCGGCGTATGATGCCGGGAAGCGATGACCGGTCTGCAGGAAACTGACCAGCTTTTGGAGACGTACGGCTCTGTTCGAAGTACTATCCTTGCGGCCAGGTCATCGGTTTGTCGTGCGGTGAATTCGGCGATGGTTTTTGCGTACTGGGATGTCGGCCGGCAGGTGGTCGAGGCCTCCGGCGGAAAGGAACGTGCCGAGTACGGCGAGGGGCTGCTGAAGTATCTCGCAAAACGGCTGAGTGCTGAATTTGGGAATGCATTCTCTGAGAGGAATCTACGGTACATGCGGCAGTTTTTCCTCCTGTTTCCAATGCGGAACGCACTGCGTTCCGAATTGAGCTGGACGCATTACCGGCTTATCATGCGGGTGGAGAATGAGAAGGCACGGGCGTTTTATCTGGATGAGTGCGTGAGGGAAAACTGGAGTACCCGCCAGCTGGAACGGCAGATCACGACGTTTTTTTATGAGCGGCTTTTGGTGAGTAAAGACAAGAACGGGGTGAAAATGGAGGTCGGCAGGACAGAGCAAAAGCCGGAGTATGAATTCATGATCAAGGATCCGTATGTTCTGGAGTTTTTGAATCTCCCGGCTGAACCCGGATTTTACGAGAAGGATCTTGAGTCGGCTCTTATCTCGAATCTGCAGAAGTTTCTTCTGGAGCTTGGAAGGGGATTTTCGTTTGTGGCGCGGCAGAAGCGTATCAGTTTCGATGATGAGAACTTCTACATCGATCTGGTGTTTTACAATTATATTCTGAAGTGTTTTGTTCTGATCGATCTGAAGACAGGGAAGCTGACGCATCAGGATCTTGGTCAGATGCAGATGTATGTGAATTATTATACGCGGGATATGATGAACGAGGGGGATGTTCCGCCGATAGGGATCGTGTTGTGTGCGGATACGTCGGAGACGCTTGTCCGCTATACCCTCCCTGAAGGAGAGTCACAGGTTTTTGCGTCGAAGTATATGCTTTGTCTGCCAAAGGAGGAGGAGCTTGCAGAGCTGGTGGCTGAGTGGGTGGTGCGTGAGGAGGAGATACGTTATGAGCGAAGATAAGGAGAAATTTGAGCCTTCCCTGGATCTTGAATGGACCGAATGGACCGCATTTCAGGATGTTCGTCCCCGCCGCTCGAAACTGCCGAAAGGCGGCGGGTTCATCCGGATCCGCCCGATCGATACCGATCTGATCATATCTCTTACGCTTGCAAATTCGGCGCTGATCAATACGTTTGGCGAGATCCTGCAGTATCGTCACATGGATTTTGTACATACCCGTCCGCCGCTGATGAAGACGAATCCGGCGGCGTGTTTGTGGACCCTGCGTTATGCGACCGGGGTGGAGTTTGAGTATTCCTGTGCGGTATCGTCTTACGAAGGTTACACGAAGAAGGCGGCGGCGAAGCTCCGAAGAGGACATCTTGCGGCCCTTTTGTGGGAGCAGCGGGTGAAGAACGGCCGCTCGCCGCTGTGTAATTTTATCGAGATGGAGCCGGATATGGTTCTCGCAGGGATGATGCAAAATATTTCTTCTCCTGCTTTGCGGCTCGAAGGCGAGCCGGCGGATCAGAACTGGATGGGGCTTGACTGGTGCGAGCCGTTTCCGGTTGGCGAAGAGCGGTTCAGGTACGGGGATGCGGGCTTTATGAAGGTGATCCTGGACGGGGAGGTGACGCATATTTCGGAGAGGCAGCATCTTTTCGGGACCCTGGTTTCGAATGCTTCGGGGTGCTATGGGGAGGGGGCGATGATCTCGGTGGCTCTGCGTGATCCGGATGTGCCGAGGTATCAGGCAGCGGAGATGCTGAGTGATCTTATGGGCGGGTATTATGCGGCGAAGGGATGTGTGCCGGAAACGCAGTTTCGGGTTCTGTCGGGTCAACATGCACGGGTGCAGGCGGCATCCGGTGAATGTGATCGGGTTTTCCAGAGCCGTTACTGCCGTTTTAGGGATCCTCCTGATCCAGGTGATTCTCCTCGCGGGAGCGTATTCCTATAAAATCATGATTACGTCAGATCCCGGACTGTTCAGATCTCTGTCCGGGCTGTTTGCGTTTCTCTTCTGTTTAACGACGGTGTTTGTGGTGTTGACCGCGGGGTTGGTTGTCCTGATTCTGGATGCGGCGGGTCTGATGGATGGAGAGCTGATCAATTTCTTTGGTCATGTGTTCGGATTTATTCTGGGTGTGATCCTGGCTTTGGTGCTGGAGAAGCTGCCGGGTGAAGGCGGACCGTCCCTTTAGGGGCGGTCTCAGCTGAGCAAGTTTTTGAAGAAAACTTGCGAGTGGAAGGGGAGATGGAGGATGGGTGAGATTCGGGAAGGAGATTGTTGTGTGTGGAAGCATGAGAAAAAAACCAACCGCGTTCGCAAATCAGAGATTTGCTCTCCGACTCGGGCTTCCAGCCCTCGCTTGAATCGCATTTTCCTTGCGTTCGGGTGCTCTGCTCCGGCTTATGCGTGCAAATCGAAGATTTGCGTGCCGCCTCAAATGGGCTTTGCCCATTTGGGCTTCGCCTGCGTAGGAATCGCACCCTCTCTGGAAAAGTCCACGAGCTGAAAGCTCGTGAGACGTCTCAAGAGCCTTTGGCTCTTGGACAAATGCTGGGGAAAAACCCATTCGCAAACTTTCATTTTGCTCTCCGTTTCGCTTCGCTCACTTGCGTGCGGGTTTTTCTTTTAAGCTAGTTCTCTTTTTGTGTGATCCAAGAAATAATAAAACAATAGAGAATTCACTCGTGAATCAGTTATTTTCATGAAAAAATTACTATGATCATTACAACGCCAGCGACTTATAAACCGCATCTGTCGGGTCTTCATAGAAAGAGATCTGGAACTTACTGAAGAGATCGGGGGGAACTGTTGATATTTTTCCGGCTGACGAAATTGGAATTAAGACCTTCTTTGCGCCTGCGTCAAGACAAATCTGTAAAAGGTCTGATAAATTATCAATGCCGCTTACAGAGCCTCCTATTGTGAAGGTCCCGAGAATAGCAATTTGTTCATGTACCGGTTTATCGAGTGCCCCTGAACAAAGGCTGATAAATGCCGGTAATGCCAGATCATCAGTCATACCTACACCCATCAGATCCTGGACATGAAGCTGGTAATCTTTCTCTTTTGTAGAAATGCTCTGGCTCACTGACTTTGCATTTGCTTTAAAATAACTAAATGCAGTTTGAACGGCTTCTTTTGCTTTTGAACTTGAACCGAGACCTGATTTTTCATATTTTCCTGAACCAGCAACGACCTGCAATTCCAGTTTATATACACCAATTTTTCCCTCTTCGTTTCTGCTAACAGAGAAAACCTGACCTGGCTTTCCCATCCCTTCAGGAATTAATTTGCTGCCGCCGCTCTCAGGAACAATTACATAATGTTCTGAATTGTCTTCATTGTCGATATATGAAAAATTGACATCATAAAATTCAATTCCGCCTATCTTTTTTAACTGCTCTTTTACTCTTCTCCTTCCGGTAAGTGCATATTCAAGGATTTCACGGGAGTCCTCTTTTGAAGCGCTGCCATCCGGATATAAAAGTTTCATGAGTCCGGAATAAGTCTTTTTAACAGAAATCACATCTCTCTGGTTGAGATTATTCCCAAAGCTGAAGTTTTTGCTTATATGATCTCCAAAAGATCTCTTTCTCATTTCACGAAGGAATTCTGCAAGATAATCTACGATAAATCCATATCTCTCAGTGAAATGCTCAGGTCTGAATTTTGGGACCTCCCACCCCGGGAGATAATAATGGATCCTGTCGAAGAATGCACTGTCATTGTTCATTGCGTCCGGAAACGGTGCAAAGAGATGTGAAGTTTTCAGGAGTGATGATATGCTCTGGTTTACATTTCCGACAAATACGATCGAGGCATTTGCATTTATCTGGTCTTTTCCTCTGGCAAATGAACCTGAAGCCATGAAATCCTTTAAAATCTGGATGCCGTCTTTGTCTTTAAACCGGATACCGGCAACTTCGTCAAATGCAACTACATCCCATAGTCCGACAAGCCCTACCTGCCTTGAACTGAGGTTGTAGAAGAGATTCGCAACTGTGGTCTGACCGCCTGATATCAGGATCGAGTTTGGAGAGATCTCTTTATAAACATGGGATTTGCCTGTGCTTCTTGGTCCGAGTTCACATAAGTTGTAATTATTTTCAATAAGTGGTACAAGCCTTTCAAGAAGATGCCATTTAGCAGGATATTTCAGGCTATCAGGCTCCATACCGATCGTTCTGAGAAGAATGTCTATCCATTCATCTTTTGTGAATTCTTTCCTGCGGTCGATAAATTCATTGACATCCATATTTGGGATCTGGATCGGTTTCAAATTTGAGATGATAAAAGGGGAGCGGGAGGATTCTGTTGAATACTCCATCTTGACGATGCACCAGATCCCGCCGCCAAGGAGTTTTTCATATTTTGTGACCGTATCTGGATCGATCTCAATATCTTTTATACCGAGTGATGAAAATTCAGCTTCATAAACATCCCTTTTTTCATTGAGATGTACGGTGATCTTATCGATGACGGTATAATAGCCAGTCTCACGGATCCTTGATTTTATCAGTTCTGCTTCATCGGGACGAACATAATTGTCAGATAAGATCCTTTTTACTTTTTTGACTCCCTCTTCTATGAGATCCTCATCATCAGTAGCACAATTGGAGCCAAGCAGATATTCAAGTACATATACCGGAACATTATTGCTGCCTTTGAGTTTTTTCGTGAGATCTTTTCTGACTACCCTGCCAGGAAAGAACTCTATGAGTTTTTTATCCAAATCCATCTCAGATACCAGGTCTGTCATCTATTTAGCCTCTTTAAAAATCATCGGATATTAATATGTCCACTTCAACGGTTGTTTCCAGAACATCTCTGCGCAATGCCTTTGTGTCTTCATCGACTGCTTTTAAAATATATATTCCGTTTTTGATATTAGGACTCATGGTGAGCATTACTTCAAGTATCCTTTCGTTTGGTTCATCCGAGGTTTTGTCAGCAATGATTGTCTTTTCATCACTTACTTTTGTTCCCGAATTATCGTATAATGCAATTTTGCATCTTAAGGGTTCACGTTTTTCGGTAACATTTTCAGTTTGAAGCAGTCTGAATTTGAAGGGATTGCTCGTTATCTTTTTTAAATTGATTATCTCGATGCCAACTTTGCCATGCTGGATTCCTTTTCTGTCGAGATCTTCTTTGGATTTATTATGATTGTAAAGCAGGACAGGGATCACGACCTCCTGGAGTGATGATCCGCCATGGACAAAATTCCTTCCGCCGCCCGGAAGTTTGAACCGGAGATCTGCATACGGTGTGTAGATGTACATCTTTTCTGCAGAGTCAGAAGGCAGTTTAAGATCAAATCTGTGAGTATTTAGAAGTTTGATATCCTCACTGCTTAGTATGAAACGTTTGTTGGTTATAAGAGCTTTATCTTTGTCAAAACCAGTAGTCTCAACGATATCCTGATTTTCAAGAGAATCACGGCTGTATATGAATCCATGATCTGCAGTGATTATAATATTGATGACATTTAGAGATGTTCCAAGGCGTTTTACCATTGCACTAATTTCACTGATCGCCGATTCTGCTGCATCAAACACTTCATTTTCGGATGAATGATTGTCGCCTGTATCATCGATTTTGTTATGATAGAGATAAACGATCCGCTTTCCTTTGATCTTTTGTCTTGCATCCTCTTTATTTAAATTTTTAAAGTCATTGAAGCTGAATGCTACTGACTCCTTTTCATGACTGAGAAGAATTTTTTCCCGGTTGATAAGTCCGTCTGAATCAATACCGTCTGCGAAGATGTGATCATTTCTGTATTCAAGCTGTTTATGCGGCAGGAGTGATGCCATTCCCATCTTTGTGTATGAAGGAAGGCACCCGGCCATTGTTGTTAGTTCAATGGTGCCTTTTGTACTTGTGTTAAGGACTTCCTTTATTTCAGCTGCGACCTCATATCGCATTGCATCCGAAATTATGACTGCAACCTTGTCTCTGTCATTTCTTTGCATTATCTTGGAAACATGGATTTTAAAGAAGTCACTCTGATTTTCTATTAATTCTATACCCCATTTACCGTTTGTCTGTGATTCTATGAGATTACTCCATTTGATCAGGATTTTTTCATTTATTCTGCGGTAATCTCTTTCGACTATTTCCCTGATGTCCTTTTTCAGTATCTCCTTATCATTGGTTTTATCATAGTGATAATAGAATTTCCGGTAGTAAAAGTCATGAAGGTAATATGATTCGGAATATTTACTGAAGAGTTCGTTTAAGCTGCCCTGATTAATTCCTTCGTTTTCTATTTCGTCTGAAAAACGGAGGAGCATTACTGCATATTCAAGTGCGGCATATACATTCTCTAATTTTTTGTAGTAGTGTTTAGTCTTTCTTTTTTCGATCCATTCCAGATATTTTGCATAATCTTTTCCTCCCTCTGTAAGGGTATCGACTATTTTTCGGATTATGCTTTTGTCAACTATGTCGGGGGCTTCAACATTCAGATAGCATTCGACCTTTGATTTTTTAAGGAGGGAGGTAAGATCATTTTCAATTTTTCTGTTTTCTTCGAGAAGCAGATTATCACAGTATTCATCAAAGCGTGATGAATCCTTTGAGTTATCCATCCATCCGGAGATAAATATTTCACATTCGTTGCTCTGCCTTTTCCGGTTTACATAACTCTCAAACGGACCTAATGAGAGTTCTGCGTGTCTGTCGATATGGGTGATCAGAAGGCTTAAAAAGAATTTTTTAAGTGTCGGGTATTCGGTGTAAAACCCAAAGTTTCTGCCTATGATATCCCAAAAAGATTCAGTCAGGTCGAACTTTGATATATCATTCCAGATCGTATTTTCAGTTTCGTTTAAAGAGTTCATAAGGATGTTTTTAATGATCTCTCTCTCATCCGAAAATTCTGAACGTGCAATTACTGCAAAGATCCCTTTTAGGAGATCCACTTCTTTCCAGGTGTTTTCGTAAAGTTTCTTAAATGAAGCGACTCTTCTTTTTTTGGCAAAGAATTCCTTGTGCTTTTCAATGAAACTGTCCATATCGTAGCCTTCTATGCCGATCTCGCTTTTAAGATCAGATATCCGGCTGTTTTCAAACCGTTCTGAGTATAGCTGTATGTCCAAAAGCCAGTTATCTTCAGATCGTCTTTCCTGTTCTGGAGAGTATATCAGATAATTTGATTTTGTATCCTCGTGTTCGAGGATCTTTTTGATCATGAAGAAGTTGTTGTTTAAGCTGAGCATTTTTATGCCGTTTTGCTCAAGTACGATCTTAATTGAGTTGAGATCCTCTTCACCGGCAGTCCCGTCACTGTCATACCAGAAGACTATCTTTCTCTTTTCGTAATCGGAGAGTTTGCTGAATTTTTCAAGTATTGCAGCGGTCGTCTTCTCAAGGCTTAATATCGGCATACTCTCTCCCTCATTACCGGAGTTTTTGATCTGTGTTCATTTAAATATGAAAGATTCATATCCCCTTCACCAGATCTTCGAATTTCGCGTAGTTAACTACAACTCCGTCATCAAGGTCTATCCCGATCATCGAGAGAGCTTTGTTGTTTAAGAGCTCGTCATATTTCCGGATCTCTTCGATCTGACTTTTGACTTTTGTGATCCTGGCCTTGTTCTTTACAATATCTTTTGAGAGCATTCCAATCTCGGCATCGAGTTTTGATTCAAGTTCGAGGAGATAATCGGTTCTCATCTTTGCGAGTGTTGATTTCTCATACCTGTGCATGTAGATGAGTGCATTGAATCCCTGATCCTTTCCGGATGAGAACATCCAGTATATCGGCCGCTTTTTGTATGTCTGCAGATGGTCTTTGTAAAAATCACGGATGAAATAATTTCTGATGACCTGCTCGGGTGACCCTGTGCTCCTGTCGGATAACGCCTTTGCAATAAAATCAAGATTCTGTGAGAGGTTTTCTCTTCCGAATGTGACCTTCAGGAAATCCTTGAATCTCGATACGATATCATCGGTGAAATACTCATCATCGAGGATAGGAATTATGTTGTCATCATCCGGCATGAATGATGGACGTGGAACCTGCCCAAGATAATCCTTGACATGGTCTCCCTGGTTTGCAAGGATAAGCCCGGGTTTATCCAACGAGTACCGACCGAACATACATCCGACCGCGTATGAGATCAGTTCCTTTATCGTGTCTGTGAGAAGCAGCGCTTCAAGTTCTTCTTCAGTCCTCTTCCCGCCGTACCTGTAATGCGGGTTGCATGTAAGCGTAATCTCAGACAAAGGAACATCCGGAGTCAGTTCATCCTCAAGACCGTATGCCTCAATGAAGATTCTGTTGTTCTCTTCTTCAAGCCTCTGCATCTCATCGGTCATCTCCTGCCAGTGAGTGCGGAGTTTTGCGTAGGTTTCTTTTATCGTCGGTGATTTGTATTCGGAAGAGAGAAGAGGAAGGGATTTGAAATCCCATGAGGTCTCATAGGAGTCCCAGTCGGTTTTTGCAATATATTTATTTCTCTCAACAAGAGAAATCAGATTTAGATTTTCCCTAAAAATTACAGGAATCCTCTCTATTGTACCGACTTCAAAATTCATTGTTTCATTTAAACATTTTACAACAATACTTGGGATTTTTGAGTTTAATAATCCTAAAAAATAGTTAAAATTATTGTAATCTGTTTTAAAGATCCCATACCCTGCACCTCCATAAATAAAGCCATTAGGAACAAATCTTACACTTAACATTTTACTTGTAAGGGCTGACCATGTCAAACCTTCTTTAAAGTAATAAGACATATTTTGTAGTCTTGAACGTAGTTTGTCCTCTGAATTATAAAAATTTCGAATTTCAATTCCATCAGTTTCCCAGTTAACGACATCTTCAAAATTTCCATACCACTTCCTGAAATCTCCCCCATTTGCATAAGGGTACCATTTCCGATTCTCTTTTTCACTAAAAGAACGACTCTTACATTGAAATGAAACGTTTTGTATGTTTACTTCAAACCAAAGTCTCAAGAATTTATTGTTATCTCCTGTTTTCAATCCTTGACCTATTTTTGCTGATTTACCGAATATCTTATTATTTTTAAAAATATCTCTCACAGAATTTGATGCCCAATAAGCAATAGGACTCCCCGGAATCTTTTTGAAGTCAGCGGCCGATGCTCTGTAGAAATTTGGCACAGGGTTGTTTGACGGGGTTTTGGTGGTCATATACCCTTCACCAACCCATCAAACTTGGCATAGTTAACTACAACTCCATCATCGAGGTCTATCTCAATCATTGAGAGAGCCTTGTTGTTTAAGAGTTCGTCATACTTTTTTATCTCTTCAATCTGACTGCGAATCTTTGTAATTCTTACTTTATTCTTCACAGCATCCTTTGAGAGCATTCCTGTTTCGGCATCGAGTTTTGATTCAAGTTCAAGAAGATAATCGGTTCTCATCTTTGCAAGTGTTGATTTTTCATACCTGTGCATGTAAATAAGAGCGTTGAATCCCTGATTTTTTCCGGACGAGAACATCCAGTATATCGGTCTCTTTTTGTATTTCTGCACATGGTCTTTGTAAAATTCGCGGATAAAATAATTTCTGATGACCTGCTCAGGCGATCCTGTGCTCCTGTCGGATAACGCCTTTGCAATAAAATCAAGATTTGCTGAGAGATTTTCTCTTCCGAACGTGACCTTCAGGAAGTCCTTGAATCTCGATACAATATCATCGGTGAAGTACTCATCATCGAGGATAGGAATTATGTTGTCATCGTCCGGCATGAATGATGGGCTTGGAGCCTGCCCAAGATAATCCGTGACATGTTCTCCCTGGTTTGCAAGGATAAGCCCGGGTTTATCCAACGAGTACCGACCGAACATACATCCGACTGCGTATGAGATCAGCTCCTTTATCGTATCAGTCAGAAGCAGCGACTCAAGTTCCTCTTCGGTCTTATTCTTGGCATACCGGTAATGCGGGTTGCATGTAAGCGTAATCTCAGACAAAGGAACATCCGGAGTCAGTTCATCCTCAAGACCGTATGCCTCAATGAAGATCCGGTTGTTCTCCTCTTCAAGCCTCTGCATCTCATCGGTCATCTCCTGCCAGTGTGAGCGGAGTTTTGTGTAGGTTTCCTTTATCGTCGGGGATTTGTATTCGGAAGAGAGAAGAGGAAGAGTTTCAAAATCCCATGAGGTTTCGTAGGAGTCCCAGTCTTTACGAGATAAAGAAATTATTTTTATTACAATGGAATTAATTTTAATTTTATAAAACTCAAGAATATTGTTTAAAACGGGAATATTTGCAACATTTCCAACTTGGAAATTAAGTGTAGGATTCATTATTTTCATAAAATTAAATGATTGCTTACTACACAGTAATCCAGTAATGTAAAATATGTCTTCATCAGATGGAAAAGCAGAGGAACCCCCTACATCAAATATTGCATTGCAGTCTGAATATCTCACTCCAAAGAAAGATGAACTTACGAATGACCAAGTAATTCCACGTTTAAAGTAATATTCTGGATTTCTTATGACAGCATATGGCTTAAAAGCATGAATTTCGGCTCCATCATTTTCCCAATTAACAACATATTCAAGATTACCATACCATTTACGATAATCCCCTCCTTTATTATATGGAAACCATTTCTTTCTACTATCATTTGCTTCTTCATGAGAACTTATATTATATCCTATTTTATTATTATTTACTTCAAACCACAAACGAAGGAATCTATCATTATCTGCTGTAGCAAGGCCTTGTCTTACAGGTGCAATATTACCAAGTTTTGTACTTTCATTAAATATCTCACGTTCCATGACACTAACCCAATACGCAATAGGACTCCCCGGAATCTTTTTGAATTCCTCGGCTGAGGCCCGGTAGAAGTTCGGGACGGGGTTGCTGGATATGGATTTGAATTTGGCGGTCATCATTGCTCATCTCCATCTGTTTTCAAAAGAAGTGCCTTTCCCTTATCTGTAAGTCTGTATTTCTGTGTTGGGCTTTTTGGTGAATCAGGCTGTGTCATCTCAACAAATCCGTCATCGGTTGCAGGTTTTAAGTAGTCATATATAAAAGTAGGCCGGTGATTAAGCCCGAGAACTTCCATTGCACCCTTAACACTGAGTGGTTTTTTCTTTAGACATAAGATAAGGCGTTTTACCTGCGGAGTTACTTGTTCGGTTACTTGTTCGGTTACTTGTTCGGTTACTTGTTCGGTTACTTGTTCGGTTACTTGTTCGGTTACTTTGCCGGAGGACTTTACCTCTATATTTTCAGCAAGATAAACAGTCACACGAATCCGCATTCCTATCTCTATAATCTCAGGCTCAGGAAGCCCCAGTTTGTCAGCCTCCTTTAATATCCTGCGAAATCCGCTGCCCCACTGCTCAATTAAATCAAGTTCACTAAAAACCCTGGCAATCACACGGTTTCTTATCCTTGATACACCCTGCTTAACATCCTCAACTGTCATTCCGGGTAGAAGAATTCCGGGGTTTTCAATCTCAATTCTGTCATCAAAAAAAGAAACCCTTATTGGTGCCCCTTTCTGTGAATAATCTGCATGAACTATAGCGTTAATCACAGCTTCACGAAGAATTGTTAAGGGAATACTCCAGACATCCTTACGTTTAATATTAGAAAAATCAGCTCCCTTAAATGCATGTTTCTTCAAAAAGAGCATAACATCCTCAACTGATTTAGAAAGAGGTTCATGAATATCCGTATGATCAAAGATGTCCGCCTTATCCTTTCCTATAAACCGTCCGCACTGGACCCAGGCATCTGGAAAATAGAAATTCCTGTTTTTTCCATAAAGAAGCATGGCACCAGTAGTCGGGACCAGTTTTCCCTGGACAGGAACCAGAAATTTAAGAGTAAGAAGCTCTTCTTCATTTAATTTTCTGACTCCCTCAAAGTCCTTCTTTGCAAACCCGATATCAAGATTATCCAAAGAGAGATCAGGCATCGGCATCTCATCGAATGAAACACCAAAAGCACTCCGCTGTAACTCTTCGATAAGCTCATTATCTGCCTTGCGGTTGGTTGACCCGAGCCTGACATATACCCCGTCATCAGGACCTTCATTCTTCATAAAGTGAGGTCGCCTTCCACTTGGATACACTTCAACTGCAAGAAGCGTTTTATCACCAAAAGACACCAGTTCAACATTAGGGATAAGTTTTGGTGCAATATTATCAGCAATGAGACTGCAAAGCCTCTCCTCCTCATCAAACGGATTTGTGATTCCCAAAATGTTACGCGTTTCATCCTCAACACCGATGAAAATCCTTCCTCCGGCAGTGTTTGCAAACGCTATTATTGTCTTTAAGACATTTTTTGGTGAGGAAAGGTCACGTTTGAATTCAAGCGTTTTACCTTCCGGCATTTTTATCATAGAGGAGAGTGGGAGAGACATTACGCCTCCTGAAATCCTGCGCCTTTGTTTCTTTCATTGTATGGCGGAAATGAGACTGGTTTTCCGTCAGGACCAATGTCTTCATATTCAACATAACAGAATGCACTTCTATATCCTTCACGATAGGATTTGCACCAGACCGTAGCCGATGTTCCAAAAGCTATTCCCATAACCATATTTCCCATATGAGCCATACATTCGATGGTAACATTATCCAGAAGTTTTGCTCTCAGTTTTTCATAAGAAGATAAAAACATCCAGCTTTGCATTGTAACCATTGCACTGTATCCTTTATCAAAAAGCAAATCAAAACCACGTTCAATAAACATTGCAAAGAGATCGGATTTGCTGTCCGGATAATAGTCCTTTGCAAACTTTTTAAGATCTTCATTAAGTCCTTTATTGCCCATATACGGGGGATTTGCAACAACCACATGATACCCGGGACTCAGGTAATCAGCCTGTTTAAGTGCCTTTTTGACTTTCTCGTGGGTTTCAAAAAGTACAAGATCTGAAGAGAGATTCTTCTCATCAAGCATCCGGCGGAGATCTGAAAGGTCTGTTGAGGATGGCCGGATAAGAGAACCAAAATTGTCTGCCTCAGAGAACTGAAGGATAGTCTCTTTTAGCTCTGACGAAAAGAGATCAGTTCCAACCTTTGCCATATATCTTTCAAGCTCCCCGTCGTCAAATGAGACATTTTCAAGAACGCAGATGTTAGGCTGAACAGGATTTTTAAAGAATTTTCTGTTCTTCTTTCTTGCCTTCATAACAAGCGCAAAAGCCGCAAGTGAACCTGCACGCCGGTCGATCTCAACTCCAAAGAGATTGTTCCTAAGAATCATCTCAGGGATCTCAGATTCCACATAGCCTTCCTCTTCATATATGGCATACAAAAGATCAAAGGCATAGACAAGAATATGGCCCGAACCGCAGGCAGGATCGCAGAACCTGATCTCTTCAGGTGAATCGATCCTGAGAAAATCGGTCTCCTTCTCCTCAGGCATAATGTAGTAATCCATTCTCTCATAAAGGCGGGAATTCGGCCGGTTCAACATCCAGAGGCGCCCGAGAGAATTCTCAACCAGATACTGAACAATCCATTTTGGTGTAAAAAGCTGGGTTACAGCCGGAATCTGATCTGCTGAATACGCCTTCTTTGCCTTCATCAGCAGATCTTTCTTCTCCGAAATATAATCCTGGTATATCCAGCCGATTATCTCCGTCTCCTTCCAGTCATCCTCAATGATCATATCATTCAGATCTCCAAGAAGTGAATCGGTGTGAAGAAGACGCTCCGGAAATAACAGCTCGGTGTAATCCTCGATAACCTCAAACATAAAAGGCATCGTCTCATGCAGAAAATTGCAAAGCTTCAGAATAAGATATTTGTAAAGCTCCTCATCTTTGCCTTCGGATTTAAGATCGAGAATATATTCCCTGTTGGTCTTTAAAAATCCAAGATCAAGGGCGTTCGTCAAAATATCAGGCTCATTCTTACCTACCTGTCCGGAAGAAAAAACCTTTACAGGCATATAGCCGTTAGCTTCCATGTATTTGAGAGCAACAAACCTGTTGAACCAGGTATAGGTTATCTCCTCAACGACCCTCTCATATCCTTTATCTTTAATATTTTTTACAAGAACCTCTCTTGGCTCCTTTATATTTTTATTATAGACTTTCCCGCCGATTATGACAGAATCTTCAAACTCCTTTTCTACCTCGGAGATCTTATTGGGTAAAATGCCATAATGAGCAGCACGTTTCTTTGTCTCTTTCAAAAGATCGTTCCGAAGTGAATTCGAAAAATCCAAAACCTTTGCTTTATCCATATTATACCACCTGAATTTTCTTATTCTTCAAAATTTCCATTAATTTATCCTTAATACCTCTTAGATACTCATCCAGATCATCTTCATTCTCGATCGTATTTTTTGTCTCGAAAAAGGAGCTTTTATCAATGACCTTCAGAGAAATAACTGGTTCAGGTATTTCCCCTTTTTTGTTTTCAGTTTCCTGTTTTGGTTTTATTTTTTCTTCGATCTGCCGGCAGACTTTGGCATACATGTTGGAAAGATTTCCTGTCTGCAGTTTAATATACGAACAGTCATCTGACGTATCAACCAGTTTTTTAGAACGATCGAAGGTTTCTATAACACACTCTCTAACATACCCATCATAATTGTTCCCGGAACTAAATCCCGTGTACAATCTCGTTTTAAATGACTCGGCTTTATCATTGTGTTCATTACGCAAGGCTGTTTCAGATGCTGCAAGAGATGACTTGATCTTTTCTTCAAGCTGAGGGAATTTCTTTATCTCTGAATAGGGTTCAGCAGACGAGATGATCTCTTCAATTTCTAAAAGACTCATCTTAGCCTCATCATTCAGGAATTGTTCATTTCTTTTGTAATTCTCAATTTTTCCAAGAATCCTTTTGAAAATAGTATATTGTGTACCATCGAAGAACAGCAGTGAAGGCTGCGCCTCTTTATGAAGCCTGGAAAGGTCATCCTTTTTATCTGAAACCATCTTCAGGAAAGCGGACGGATCAGAGATCCCTGAGATCTCTTGTAAGAGTCTGCTGTAATTATCGATCGCTGTTTTTCCAGGATACCTCGCCTCCTCAGAATACTTAGCAGACAAAGTTGCAAGTCTTCTTTTTTCTGACTCCAAAATATCCAGGGTCCTTTCAAAGAGATCAGTCTCCTTTTCAGAAAGGCAATTTTTATCATAGAGGTCTCTTAAAACCGTCTTTACATTGTTGATTATCTCAATGCCGGTTTTCTTCCTGATCTCAATGATTACTTTATCATAGTTCTCCTTTCTTGTAAGATATTTTGTGATCCCTTCAGGATCAGATAAAAGATATGTTTTCTGATATCTGAGTTTGATATCCTCACTCATGAAAAGTGTCGCAACAAGCCCGGAAATAGTATTACTCTTCCACCCATACGGCTTTTTCATAAAATGATTTCTAAGCTCACTCAAAACGACGGTAAATTTTTTCTCATCCTTAATGCTGATATAACTCAGCATCTCATTGAGAGCATTATTATTAGTCTCAGATTTCCCGACACCAAATTTTTCCAGGTCATCGGATCTTAAAAGCCTGATAATGTCATTTTCAGACTCATAATCCTTTGTAACATAATCTGACTTGCTATATACATTCTTAACAAGTCTCTCATACCCTTCCTTTACCCTCTCCTTGGGAGTTCCTGAAGCGATAACAACTTCCACACCGTCGATGAAAACCCTTGAATTCTTGACCCCTTCACAGATCTCCGAAACTGATAGATCCTTAAGTTTGGCAGACTCCTGACCTTTTTCCATTATTACTTTCTGTATCAGTTCATCATTCCGGTTTGAACTCTTCTGTTTCAGGTAGAGATCTATCTGAAGATATGCTGTGATCTGTTCTATAAACAGACTGTTCTCAGGAAAAACAAATAGAAGAGTATCCTTGTATTCACTATTGCTGAGATTTTGACCCGCAAAAGATTGCTGACCGCTGCCCCGGGAATAATCATCTGATAATTCAGATAAAAATTTAATAGTAAGATCTGCATCAGGAGATGTGGTTAATTTATCATCAACCGACTTGTTGAACTTATATTCTCCATATGACTTCAGACATATGTCATTGGAATTAAACACCTTCTCATAGATCTCCTGAATGATTTTGTGCCGTTCAACATCGATATTTTTTATCTCCCTGTTTATTTCCTGCTCCTCATTTGTGAGGAAATAAAATGTGTCTCCTGATTTGCTGATCAGAGTCTCCTTTTCAAGTCTGTTTAAAGAAGCGACAACACGCTCCTTTAGCCTTAATTTGTCTTCATCAACGCTTGTTAGGGAAAGCACAACAATATTGTCAAGAGTCGGCTGTATTTCCTTCACATGCCTGATCATAAAGAGGGTTTTTAGAATAAGGCAGTCGAAATCCTCAAGGTTGTCATTTGAACCCGCCTGGCTGATGGTTCTTATGATAACCGGATCTAAAAAACTCTCGATAGTATCATAAAACGAGTGAAAAGGAACAAGCGCCCCGACCTTAAAATCCCCGTACTTCTCACCCGATTCCTTATATGCATTAAGCATCGAACGCTCGCCTTTTGCAAGATGTTTGCCTGTAAACCCAGTTGTGCGGATCTTTTCAAACACCTTTTGCAGGACATTGAACTGGTATGGAACAAAGGGATATACCGAGACAAAATCTTCAGAATCGCGGTAGTTCTTCATCTCTGCACTACCCTGCGAAAATGAGATCAGGTTTTTAAGAACAATTTTCTTCTCTTCATAAAAAAGAGAAAGCATCTCAGTATACTCATCTTTCTTTTTAAGAATCCTCTTTTTTATTACCTCATCGACATTTGCACTGGAAAGGCTGACCCTGGTATCAAAACGTGCCTGAATCGTGGAGAAACCCTTCTCCTTCACTTTTACTCCTTTGAGGGCAGTCTCAATATCTGCCTGGGATGTGACGATTATCCATGCCTTTCCTTTCAATATTGTCCCGAGTTCCTCAGCAACAGTCTGAAGATTCAGCATAAGATCATGTTTGTCACCGATGTATTGTCCAATTTCATCGATCAGAAAGATAACCTGATGATCACTGCCTTTGGCTTCGCAATATTTTTTAACGGCCTTTCCAAACTTTTCAGGAGTTAATATGTAATTTTTACCATCGGATTCAAACAATCTCTCACATGCTTCCCTGCTTTGAAAACCACATTTAGAGAGAGCTTCAACGATATCGTCCTGTTCAAAAGAATAACGATCACGTGTATCTTCCCATCTGTTACCATTGATTTTTAAAAACGCTTCTTTGAAGGAATTAAACATGCCCTGATCTTCGAGATTCTCTTCCAGTTCCGCGATCCAGAATACATCCCCGAAATATCCTCTCTTTTCATTGAAGACTCTCATTAGAATATCCACTATCCTTTCAGAAGTCTCTCCGGATTTTACATCAATGTTGAATAAAATTACATCTTTTGTTCCGGTATTCACTGACTTTTCAATTGTGGTCAGTATTGCAGGGTCTGAGATCTTATCTTCGAAAAATTCAAGCGCTGTTTTATTGCCTACCCTTCTGTTTTCAAGCAGATATGAGATGATCTTTAAAAAATGAGATTTACCTGAGCCAAAATCACCGGAGATCCAGGTACCTATCTTATCGGTAGGCGTATCAAGGGCTTTTTGATATCTGTCAAAAAACGTGTCAATATATTTTAATGACTCTTTTGTTACCACATACTCATCAAGCTCAGTATAAACATTTTTATCGTCATCCTGATCTACTTTAATAACACCGTTGATCTCTCTTTTAATGTTATTATAGAATAAATTCTCAATTTTAGTATCCATCATAATCAAGCTCCAACCTCATTTATCATCCTAAATGCACGGTAATAATTTGCATCTTTAAACTTTCCAAAAAGACTCAGTGCAGTGTTATCATATTCACCCGGATAGAAGGCTATAAGAGGAATATTTCCCATTACGGGCTGCAGATTATTAAGAATCGAATGAGAGCGGATAAGAGGCCATGCCTTTCCGACACCAGTTAACAAAACTACTCTTACATCCCCTGAAGAATCAATTTTCTCTTTAATTAATTGTTTTATAGTATCGGATTTCAACATGATCTTTAATTTTTTTAGTAATTCATCAGAACCTTTTCTGTCTTCAAATTCAATAACTTTCTCAGATTTGATTTTGCCTTCAATGATTTCAAGGCATAATTCATAGAGATCGATATCTACAAAATCAATAGAATTACCTGATAAAATTTCTTCAATTTTTTTTATTGAATTTCGGATAAAAAGTTCATTTTCAGGAGGATAATCGAATATCCAGAAAGGAATTTCATTTCCAAGCCCCCTCCCCTTTAAAAAATCATCACTGATGATTTTTTGTTTGAGAAGATCTATCCTACCCTCAATTGTCATTATATTGTATTCTATGGGGTGAGGTAGTATTATATTCTTTAGGATTTACGCGGTTCACCCTATGTTTAACACTCTAAAAATCCCTTAATCCAACATATCTCTTTATCACATCAAAATAGACAACAGAAAAACCGGCATGAAAGCGAGGGCTGTAAGCCCGAAGCGGAGAGCAAATCTCTGATTTGCGAACGCGGTGGGCTTTCTCATGTGTCCGCACCCAGCAAACTCCTTTCCGAATCACACTCACACCCGACAAATCCTTCCGCCCCTGTCCCCCTTTCCCGCAAAAAAAGCATCCCCTCTCCTAAATGCAAAAATAGGATACCCGCCGCGGGCCGCCCAAGCCCTAGAAAAAAAGAAAAAGATCAGGTGATTTCCACGCCTTTCAGCGTCACTTTATGCTCTTCGATCACACGGCCGACGACTTTTGCCCCGTCAACCATCGAAAGGACCGTCGCCACGCTCTCCTTTGGCACAACAAACGCAAAACCCATACCCATATTGAACGTCCGGTAAAGCTCATTCGTATCAAGCCCTCCCTTCTCCGCGATCCATGCTAAAATCTCCGGAACATCAAGCGGATCCTCAATCGCAAAACCGTAACCCGAGATCCTCAGGAAGTTCAAAAGGCCCCCGCCCGTCACATGGCACATCCCGTGAACCACCGCTTTACTGCAGACATCCAGAACCTCCGAGTAGATCCTTGTCGGAACAAGCAGCGCCTCGCCGACCGTCCTGCCCGACGGAAGGACCGCCGCATACCCGCCGTTCTCTTCGGCGACATTGCGTGCCAGCGTATACCCGTTCGAATGGACCCCGGTGCTTGCCACCCCGATGATAACATCTCCCGGAGCCACCTTTTCACCGGTCACGACCTTCTCCTTCTCCTGCACGCCAAGACAGGTTCCTGCAAGATCCAGCCCGTTGATCATACCCTTCAGCGTCGCGGTCTCTCCCCCGACGATATTCACATTCGAAAGGCGTGCCCCCTCATTCAGCCCGACCCCGATCTGGATCATCTGCTCCGTATCGATACCTTCCGTTGCGATGTAATCGACAAACGCGATCGGCTCGATGTTCATCACATACATATCGTTCACGTTCATCGCCATACAATCGATCCCGACCGTCGTCCAGTCCTTCAGATCATCAGCGATCCGCATCTTGGTCCCGACCCCGTCGGTACACAGCGAAAGAACTTTGCTGCCGAAATCGATCATCCCGGCAAAGTGTCCCACTCCGCCGACCATGCCATGCTCACCGCTGCGTTTGAAACTCAGCTGACGGATCAGGGCTTTCACCCCGTCGGCCTCAAGGTTGATATCCACCCCGGCCTCCTTGTACGAATATTTTTTAGTCATGCGTCCTCTTTATCAAGATCATACTCTTCATGGATCGCCCGAACGGCGCGGATCCCGTCCGCCTCCTTCACCACAAACGAAACGTTCACTTCCGACCCCTGGGAGATCATCATCACATTGATCTTTGCAAGACCAAGCCCGTGGAAGATCCGGTAGAGAGTGCCGGGAGTCCCCGCCATTCCCGCACCGACCACCGAGACCACGTTCACATCCTTGGCAAACGTGTACTCGCGGATCAGTCCTTTGTTTTTGATCTGGACAAGGGCTTTGTTCGCTGCGTTCACCTGCTCTTCGGTGATGATCAGCGAGATGTTCATCTCGGATGAACCCTGGCTGATCAGCATCACATTCACGCCTGCTGCCGCAAGCGAGGTGAAGATATCGCCCGCCACTCCGGGTTTCCCGGCGGCAAATCCGCTGATACTGATCATACAGCTGTTTTTGATCAGGGAAACGGCTTTCACGATACGTTTGTCGGCATGGCTTTCCCTGATGACCACGGTCCCCGGATGCGCCGGGTTGAAGGTGTTTTTCACATAGACCGGGATGTTCTTCTCCATTGCCGGAAGAAGGGCACGCGGGTGGATGACTTTTGCCCCGAAGTAGGACATCTCCATCATCTCAAGGAACGAAAGCGAGTCGATCACGCGTGCCTCGGGGATGAGTCTCGGATCGGTGGTCATAACGCCGTCGACATCGGTCCAGATGATGATCTCTTCAGCGTCGATGCCCGCCCCGATGATAGCGCCGGAGTAGTCCGATCCGCTGCGTCCAAGCGTCGTTACGGCTCCTTCACCGGAACAGCCGGTGAATCCCTGAATGACCGGGACCTGAGCGCCGAGCTTTGACCCGATACGTTCCATGATCCGCGGATAACTTTCAGCAAGGGCCGTTGCTCCGCCGTGAACACCGTCGGTAAGGATGCCTGCATCGCAGCCGCTGATCTGAAACGACGGGATCCCTGCCTGGCGAAGCGCAGCCGAGACGATCGGAGCTGAGAGTTTTTCACCAAAGGAGATGATATAGTCCCGGGACCGCGGCGTGAGCTCATGAAGATTATTGACGGCGATGAGGATATTTCTCAGACGTTCGAGCCGGATGTCTATGTGGGTCGTGACTTCGTCGATATAATCCGGCGCAACTATCCCAAGCGCCGTAAGGTGCCGTTCTCTGAGCAAGGAGATGAACGTATCCAGATTTTTCTTATCAGTACAACTGATAATCCCTTCCGCCGCCGTGATTATCTGGTCGGTGACTTTCGTCATTGCAGAGACTACAACAGCGATTTCATTGCCTTCCTCACGGGATTTTTTGATGAGATCAACGACTTTTGCGATACATTCCGCATCGCCGACCGATGTTCCACCGAATTTCATTACGAGCCGCATCTTATTGGTAGCACCTTTGAGTGATTGTGTAGATTATGGGTCGTAGCAAGTGATATACTCTGCGGGATGGGGGCATCGCCCCGGGTTTCCTCCTACTCATCGATGATTTTTTTGATAAGAGCCGTCACGCTCGGCTGCTGTTTTCGTTTGACCCGGGAAACCCGCATCGCCGCAGGCGGAGCGTTCATCTCAGCGTTCAGACGGCCGGTGATCTCGTCAAAGATCCGTTTGTAGGCGGTACAATGCGGATCGACGCCCTCAAGGGATCCGCCGGTCGGCGCGATCGCGTTGTACGGGCAGCCTCCTCTGCAGTAGGAGATGTGAGCGCAGTCTTTGCAGGCGGTGTCGACAAACTCCTTGAATGCGAGCATCCGTTTGCCTGCATGGCTTTCCATCAGGCTCTCGATTCGTGGAGCGTCCCTGACATGGCCCATCACCCATTCCGGCATCCCGATGAACCGGTAACAGGGATAGATCTCTCCGTCCGGGCCGATCGCAAAGGTGGTTCCCATGCAGTCTGCATAGGTGCAGACGCTTCCCGCTCTGGTAAACACGCAGCGGCAGAGGTCGTTGATGTTCATGATCTCGATCTCGCCCGGATGTTCGACCGCTTCGTCGAGAAGATAGACCAGCAGTTCCCCATACTCTTCGGGAGAGAGGGTCCAGGCATTGGGGTTTTCTCCTTTGAGGGAGGGGAGAGCCGGATGGAGTTTCATGACCCAGCCCTGTTCTTTGAAGAAGTTGACGATCTCCTCCTTTTGTTTGACGGAAGAGTTGGTGAACGTGCAGATGAATCTGACTAAGAGTCCGTGATCAGCGGCGATTTTGTAGCCGGCAAGGCAGCGTTCAAAGTATTCATTGCCCCGCTGGTAGTTGGTCAGCTCTTTTGGTCCGTCGATGGATGAACCGATCGGGACATGGTATTCAGCAAAGATCTCTGCAAGTTCGTCGGTCATGAGCCAGAGGTTGGTCTGGATGGCGAACTCGGGGCTAAGGTGGGCAAGCTCTTCTGAGATCTTTCGAAGAGCTGTCCGGTAGAACTCTGCGCCGGCAAGGAGCGGTTCTCCGCCGTGGAAGGTGAAGGTGACCCGCTGATCCCGGAGGGGTTTGAGCCATCGAACGATCTCGTCGATCGTGTCAAGTGTCATCCGCGGCGATTTTTCATCCGAACTCCAGCAGTATTTGCAGCGCCCGGGGCAGCCGAGTGTCGGAATGATCATGACATGGAACGGATTTTTCATTGGTGTCACTACGTTTGTCATGATACATGTTTATTATTTTTGTCTGCACACAACTAGATACATGACAGCACAAAAAGTACTTCTCTCCACGAATCACGGGGATATCGTTCTCGAGCTCCGTGAGGATATGCCGGTGACGTCCGGGAATTTTGCTAAACTGGTGAAGGACGGATTTTATGACGGGGTCATTTTCCACAGGATCATCGACGGATTCATGCTCCAGGGCGGCGACCCGACCGGGACCGGATGCGGCGGGCCGGGATATAAGATTCCGGATGAGTTCATGCCGGACAATAAAAACAACAAAGGCACGATCTCTATGGCAAATGCCGGACCAAATACGGGCGGCAGTCAGTTCTTTATCAATCTTGCAAACAACAATTATCTCGATAAAGCCCACCCGGCGTTCGGTAAAGTCGTCGAGGGTATGGATGTTGTGGAAAAACTTGGGAAGGTCAAGACAAATTACAGTGACAAGCCCTTAGAGAATGTCGTGATCGTAAAAGCGACCCTGCTCTAATCTTTTTTTAGTGGGAGTTGCGCGGTTTGCTCTTAACCGAAAAAAAACTGACGTACGTCTGAGATGAACTTCGATTTTGTGTATGGCATTAGCGTTGGTGTATGAGATAATTTAACCGCGAATCTCTTGTGTCCACCCCCAGGAATACCCCTCCAGAATTGGATTGAGATCACGCCGCGTAAGTCCCATTCAATTCAGTTTCGGTTTGCTCGGCTGAGGGACCTAAAGATCCCCGCAAAAGAAAAATTGCATCTAAAATCAGGATTAAATACTTTGTGATGCGAAGTATCATCTATGAACACAAAAATACAGCCGAAAACGGTGTATCTTATGCTCGGGTTTGTCATCCTGTCTCTTCTTGCAGGATTTCTCGGCACGATCGTTACGATCACCGGCCCTGACTCCTGGTTTGCCGTTGAACTGATCAAACCCGCCTGGCAGCCGCCGAACTTCCTGTTCGGTCCGGTCTGGACCACACTCTATATCCTGATGGGTCTTGCCGCCGGCTACATCTTCGCGCAGGGCTGGGAGAAAAAAGAGGTTAAGATCGCAACGGTCGTATTTCTGATCCAGCTCGGACTCAATGTCCTGTGGTCGTATATGTTCTTCGGCTGGCACCTGCTTCTTGGAGCCACGATCGAGATCATCGTCCTTTGGGTAATGATCTGTGTAACGATGTATCTCTTTTACAAAATCAAACCGGTCGCAGCATATCTGCTCATCCCGTATATCCTCTGGGTGACTTTTGCAACCGCTTTGACCGCGACGATCTGGCTGATCAACTAGACGGCAAAAAACTCCTAACTTTTTTTTGAAATAGAACTTACGCGGTGCGATCTCACCTGTAAAAAATAACTGATGTACTTATGAGACGTACTTCGATTTCGTGTACGGCAGTATTGCAGAAACATGAGATAAAACAACCGCGAATAAGCCCAAGCGGGCAAAGCCCGCTTGGGCTTATTCGCGGTTAAATAATCTCTTGTGTCTACTCCCAGTAATACCCTTCCCAAATTGGGAAAACACCGCATAAATCCCGGTTGAAAAACGAAGGGCCAAGGCCGGGGGTCGAACCCGGGTCTAAGGATCCACAATCCTAAAGGATGTCCAGCTACCCTACCTTAGCCTGATCTCTGCCTGCGCCGATGTGGCTCAAACACTCTAATAGATATGGTCTTTTCAGATATTAACATATCTTTTTTCCGCCGCCGGAATTTTCCCTCTCCCCTTTATATTAATAATCCTGCACTGCCAATAGATACTCACTATTTATCTCTGAATGGTTAGTCATCAGAGAATGGGGATTCAATATCATGGCAGAACACATCAGGACTCCTATCGTCTGCGTATTGGGGCACGTAGATCATGGAAAAACATCGCTCCTCGACCGTATCCGCGGATCGAAAGTTGTCGCAGGAGAAGCGGGCGCAATCACCCAGCATATCGGAGCGACCCTCATTCCTTTCGACTCGATCGCAAAAATGAGCGGGGATCTGGGCAAACTGAAAACCAATGTCCCCGGACTATTGTTCATCGACACGCCCGGACACCACGCATTCACCACGCTTCGGGCAAGAGGCGGGGCACTCGCAGACATCGCGATCCTGGTCGTCGATGTGAACGAAGGATTCAAACAGCAGACGATCGAAGCACTCCAGATCCTTAGGAACTGCAAAACCCCGTTTGTCATTGCTGCGACCAAGATCGACAAGATCCCCGGCTGGCGGCCAACTCCCAATGCCTCGTTCAAGACCGCTTACAAGAATCAGACCGAACGTGTCCAGACCGAGTGTGAAAACCGCGTGTATCAGTTGGTCGGCAAACTCTCGGATATGGGATTCAACTCCGAGAGATTTGACAGAGTCAGTGACTTCCAGCGAAACCTCGTGATCGTCCCGGTGAGCAGCATGACCGGCGAAGGCATCGGCGATCTTTTGATGATCATGATCGGGCTTGCCCAGAGATATCTGGCCGAAGGTCTCCAGACGACGATCACCGGCCCGGGGGTCGGGACCGTTCTTGAGGTCAAGGAGGAAAAAGGGCTTGGAACGACGCTCGATGTAATCCTTTACGACGGGATCATCAGTGTGGGTGATGAGATAGGCATCGCCGGCAGCGAAGGAGCGGTATCGACGAAAGTCCGCGCTCTCCTTCAGCCCCGGCCCATGAAAGAGATCCTCGTCGAAGACCAGTTTATGCGGGTCAAATCCGTCGTGGCGGCGGCGGGTGTGAAGATCTCCGCGCCGAATCTGGAATCGATCGTTGCCGGATCCCCGATCCGCGTGATCCGCGGTGATCACGATGAGGTTTTGGCAAAGATCGACGAGGAGATGCAGGAGATCAACATCACCCTCTCGGATGTGGGGGTAAGTGTCCGGGCGGACACGATCGGCGCGCTGGAAGCTCTCTCCAATGAACTGAACGCAAAGAAGATCCCGATCATGCGCGCGAACGTCGGTCCCCTGTCACGCCGGGATCTGATCGATATCAGCGTGATAAAAGAGGATCTGTTCAAAGCAGCTCTCTGTTTCAACGTTCCGCTCCTTCCTGACGCCGAGGTCATGGTCCGCGACGGTGAGGTGGATGTGAAGATCTTTTCCAACCGTGTCATCTACAAACTCATCGACGAGTATCTTGCATGGCAGGATGAGATGATCCGGGCCAAAGAAGCAAAACAGTTCGAGACGGTCGTTCTGCCGGCGAAGTTTTCCATCCTGCCGGGATGTGTGTTTCGGATGAGCGGGCCGGCGGTCGTCGGCGTGCGCGTCCTGGGCGGCATTCTGCGTCCCAAGGTCAGTGTTGCCACGCGTGAGGGAAAAATCGTCGGCGAGATCAAACAGATCAAGCTGAACAAAGAGAGTGTGACCGAGGCAAAAGAGGGCGCAGAGGTCGCCGTTTCGATAGACGGCGTCACAATCGGCAGACAGATCGATATCGGCGAGACCCTTTACGTGGCAATTCCGGAGCGGCATGTGAAGGTTTTGGAGACGGAAATGCTCTCCCATTTAAATGCAGGCACCGTCGAGGCGCTCGAGGAGTACACGAGCATCTTCCGGAAAACACAACCTTTCTGGGGCAAGTAGTATAAATGTGGAGATACTAAATATATGGGTACTTCGGCATCATAGATATCGAGGAGATGTGTATATACAATGGTAGACTTTAAGCTCGTACTTTCAGACCCGAAAACCGGTCTTTCGTACAAAATAGATGCAGCAGGCGCTGCAGCAGGCGCTCTTCTTGGAAAGAAGATCGGTACTGAGGTCGACGGAGCACCGTTCGGCATGAGCGGATATAAGATCACGATCACCGGCGGATCTGACAAGATCGGCACCCCGGCACGCCCGGACCTTCCGGGTAACGGCAGAAGAGGTCTTCTGATCTCCGACGGATTCGGCTTCAACGCAACCCACAACGGTGAGAGAAGAAGAAAGAGCCAGCGCGGCAATGAGATCGCTGCTGACTTCGTTCAGGTCAATGCAAAAATTACTGTTTACGGCGAAAAGCCGGTCGCCGAGATTTTTGCTGCAGCAGCAGAATAAATCTCAATATTTTTTTTATTCGCCGATCCGTTTGATCAGATCGGCTTTGTAGTTGTCATAAGGCGCGTGATATTTTTTTGCCAGAAGGATGACCGCGGCTTCCGGGCTGATGAGGTTGTCAAACTGTTTTCTGATCCGTTCCATCTCGCCGGCCAGCTCTTTTTTACCGATCTTGCTTGCGTCAGCGATCTCGTCCAGAAGTTTTTCCAGAATGTCGAGCGTTTCACTTTCGTCGATGACAAAGATCTCGTCGGTGGGGCGAAACCCAAGCGGGATCTTTTGTTCCCGTAGGTCTTCACGCAGTGAGTAGTCACCGGAGGCTTCTTTTTTGATGAGGCCGGTTTTTTCCGCAACGGCGATGAGCTTTTTTGCTTTGTCCAGGCTCATCCATTTTTTATCCTGGGTGTAATAGAAGATCAGATCGACCTGACGAAGCTGACCGGCATTTCTGTGCCGAAACGGCGCACAGACCGCGATCTCGCGCTCGCTCATGTAAAAAGCTCCCGGAGCATTTCTTTCAGTTCTGGTGAGGAGATGCCGGGGATCGCAGGGGATTTTGTTATGTAGACCTCGGTGAACGGTCCTTTGCTGATCCCTTTGACAAGGAATTTTTGTTCGTTTAAGGGCACATGACCGCTGGATTTGAGGATGGTGTCGGTGAGGATTATCTGCATGTCAGCTTCTTCCGTCACCTCCCGTTCCAGGTGCGAGGTTTTGCTGACCCGTTCGAATCCGAGCCGGTCGTGGGCGATGAAGACGGCGATCTCCCGTTTGACGGGGCCGTTTGCGGTTCTGAAGTTGTCCTGCCGGTCGGCGAGTTTCGTCATTCCCTGCAGGTAGGCAGAAAAGGGCAAAGGAACGTCAAACATAAGATCGCAGGTGTGGGGGAAGAGGTATGATACGCGTCGCATACCAGAGTATTCGCCATTCGAATACATGAAGCTGTCCTTAAGAAAATAGGAATTACGCGGTGTGATCTCAATCCAATTCTGGAGGGGTATTCCTGGGGGTGGACACAAGAGATTATTTAACCGCTTATTCGCGGTTAAATTATCTCATACACCAACGCTAATGCCATACACAAAATCGAAGTTCATCTCAGACGTACGTCAGTATTTTCGGTTAAGATCACACCGCGTAACTCCTAAGAAAAGAAGATATTTTGATCACTATTACTTTACGATCATTATCGGACAGGCGACGCGATAGGCCACTTTCCGGCGATATCGGTTATCTCAGCCGCCGGATCGCCGATGCCGACTTTCTCGGCCGTCATTCAGGATGCGTGAGGGAAGTTCTGTGTATGTCACGGGCCTGGATGACGAAAGTCAGAAGACGCTCGATAAAGGTTTTTCGTGAGATACGCGTTACGGCGATCACTCATTACTTCTTTATAATTTCAAAACCGAATCTGGCGGCAGTTTCACCGCCTGACGAAAAAATGAATGTGGTAAAGAGATGATCTCTATATTTTTATTCGATCAGGATCGCGTTGATAACGCCGTCCTGACCCGGGCGGCTGACGATCTGGGCTTTACCAAGTTCGGTCGTGATGATTGCTCCCTTGGTCATGAGGCTACGGCGGACGTAGTTCGGGTTTGCTGCGTTTTCTGCAACAGAGTTGATCTTGACTTTCTGAACTTTTCCGGTCTTCTTGTCGCTGACGTTTGCAAACTCGCAGCGGAGTGCGCGGACCTTGGTGTTGCCGCCGGTCACGCGAATGGTCTTTACGCGGGTGATCCCGATGATGGTATCAGCCGGGGATCTGCCGATCTCGAACCTTTTCTTTCCGCGGGATGCATGATAACGACCTCCGGTCGCTTTTCTTACTGATTTACCTTGCCAAAGCATTTTGTTTAATATCTCCTAAATTTGTATCTCTGATCAACGTCTGAGTATCTCAGACATCAGTCTCTTCCAGAGTCCTATATGTGTTGGTTCTACCGATATTTAAATTCGTTTAGGCAAGAATGACATCGGCGATCTCTTTGACGCCTTCCCCTTTTTTCAGGTTGGTTTTGATGATAAGCATCTCAGGATTGTAGCGTTTGATATCCTGAATCATTCTCTCGACATTGCAGCCGACCGCCTCTGCTAAGTCGACTTTGTTGATGATCGCGATCTGACAGTCCCGAAACATCATCGGGTGTTTGTTGACGACGTCGTCGCCTTCGGTGGTCGAGATGACGACGATGCGTTTCTCCGCGCCGAGTTTGAAATCGGTCGGGCAGACCATGTTTCCGACGTTTTCGATGAAGACGATGTCGACATCGTCAAGGTCCATGTGGTCGAGCGCGTGGTGGACCAGGTGGGCGTCAAGATGGCATTCTTTGCCGGTGTTTGCGTTGAATGCGATGATGCCGGTTTTGATGATCCGCTGGAAATCATCATCACCATACACATCTCCTGCAATTGCTGCCGTGACTTTTCCCCGGGATCTGAGTTCAGGAACGAGTTTTTCGATCAAAGAGGTCTTGCCGGATCCGATCGCGCCGAGAAGGTCGAATGCACGGACATTGTGGGCTTTGAAGTGTTCTGCGTTGTGCTCGGCCAGACGGTTGTTTGCGCCGTATATCTCGGCTTCCATGTGAACATCCACGTGATGCATAGTATAGTATTGTGGTTTTTTATGTTTATAGATACGCATGTCTTTTCAAGTGTGATTGCGTCATACGATATTCTGATTTAGTATGTGGACACAGGTCCGCCTGTTCCTCCGTTTGGCCGTACGGCCGGAGAGGCACGAAAGCCATTTTGGCTTTCACAGCATACAGTACTTTCTAATGGCAATTCGTTTTCTTTATCCGTGCTACTTTGATGCTTCCCTGACCCGTGCCGGCGGCCGGCGCGTAGCAAAGAGTCTGGCTGTTTCCGCCCCGAATATGGCTATGATCTCCCGCGCGGCAAAAGTCTGCGGGATCCCGGTTCTTGCAGAGGAACGGGATGCCCATCACCCGGCTCAATGGCATAAGTCCGGGGGGCGCATCCAGGTGGAGTATGCCGGATCCAAAGAGGCCCTTCTGACGAAAGTCGCACAAAAACTCGGCGGGAAGTAAATGTACGATTTCCACTGTCATACAACGATGAGCGACGGCGAACTGATCCCGACGGAGCTGATCCGCCGGATGGCGGCGGCCGGATATACGGAGATGGGGATCGCCGATCACGCTGATTATTCGAATGTGGAGGATCTGATTGCAGCTCAGAAAAAGGTGAAGAGGTCTGCGGAACTGTATGGGGTGAAGCTGTTTACCGGTGTCGAGATCACGCATGTTCCCCCGTCCGAGATCGCGGGTCTTGCAAAGTATGCCAGATCGCTTGGCGCGGAAGTGGTGATCGTGCATGGGGAAACGGTCACCGAACCGGTGGCTCCCGGAACGAATCTGGCGGCGGTGACCTGTCCGGATGTGGATATCCTCGCTCACCCGGGAATGATCACTGACGAAGAGGCTTTGCTTGCAGCGAAGAACGGGGTGTTTCTGGAGATCACTTCACGAGGGGGGCACAACCGGGCAAACGGTCATGTTCTTGCGTCTGCGCGCCGCGCGGGGGCCGGCGTCGTGGTCCAGTCGGATATCCATGGTCCGGATGATATAATTACCGAAAAAATGCGCGGTCTGGTCGCCCGGGGGGCGGGGATGAATGAAGACGAGGCAGAAAAGGTTCTTTCCCTTACGTCCGCCGAGATCCTTTCTCCCTAATTTCTATTTTAGTATTGTGGGGAATGTATTTATAGTACTTCTTACGCATTATATTATGCATAAATACTCTGTGGTTTGAACTCCACGGGTTGCCTGACCGCCTTATTGGTGATCATCGAGGTTTGATTTGTGAAAATTGCAGGGAATGTTGTATCCCGTCTCGGGAGGCGGTTACTGATTGTTGAAAGTGATGCTGGTCAGCTTCCTCCTCTGTATACAGAGGTTGCAGATGAACAAAGCAGATCTGTTGGAAAAATTGTTGACCTTTATGGGAGTGTTTCCCGTCCGTACCTGACTGTTTTGTGCAGCGAGGATTCGGCTTTTGGTGTACATGCAGGAGACAAGCTGTATGTTATCCCCGAAACCAGACCGGAAAAACCCAGAAAAAATTCATCTCACAAATATAGCCGCGATATGCGTGCAAACAGGCGTTAATCCGTAGATCGAAAAGGACCTTATAATCATGGAAACTGAAATTGAAAAACTGAAACAGCTGCGAGCGGATAGAGAAAAAATGAAACAGCGTCAGGAGACGACGCTTGTAACAAAGGAGAAGGAGAAGCAGGGCGGAAACGATGCGACCGCGACCGTTTGTCCGGAGTGCGGGAGCAAGCAGCTCGTTCATGATTATGAACGTGCGGAGCTTGTCTGTCAGCACTGCGGTCTTGTTTTGGATGATGATTTTATCGATCGCGGGCCGGAATGGCGGGCGTTCGATCATGATCAGCGGATGAAGAGGTCACGTGTCGGTGCGCCGATGACCTTTACGATCCACGACAAGGGTCTTTCCACGATGATCGACTGGAGAAACCGGGACAGTTACGGAAGAGCGATCTCATCCAAGAACCGGGCACAGTTGTACCGTCTGAGAAAATGGCAGCGCCGTATCAGAGTTTCGAACGCGACCGAGCGTAATCTGGCGTTCGCACTTTCCGAACTCGATCGAATGGCCTCGGCTCTCGGTCTTCCGCGAAATGTGCGTGAGACGGCCGCAGTCGTCTACCGTGATGCCGTTGATAAGAATCTGATCCGCGGAAGAAGTATCGAAGGTGTGGCAGCAGCTGCGCTATATGCAGCCTGCCGTCAGTGCAATGTTCCGCGAACGCTCGACGAGATCGCGGAAGTGTCCCGTGTCTCCAGAAAAGAGATCGGCAGGACCTACCGGTTCATCTCCCGTGAGCTTGGATTGAAACTTCTTCCGACCTCTCCCGGCGACTATGTTCCGCGGTTCTGTTCCGGTCTCGGTCTGAAAGGCGAGGTCCAGTCACGTGCGATGGAGATCCTGAAACAGGCAGGAGAGCGTGAACTCACCAGCGGACGGGGGCCAACGGGCGTTGCCGCCGCTGCGATTTACATCTCCTCGATCCTTTCCGGAGAACGCCGGACCCAGCGCGAAGTTGCGGACGTGGCGGGCGTGACGGAAGTGACGATCCGAAACAGATACAAAGAACTGGCAGAACAGCTGGATATCGAGATCATTTTATGATCTCTCTGAATATTTTTTCCCGCAGCTGAAGCTGCAAGACCATAAAGTTAAAAGGGACTTTGTCCTATATTATAGAGATATTTCCCGGGCTCGTATATCAGGGGTAGATAGCTACGTTCGCAACGTAGATGCCGCGGGTTCAAATCCCGCCGGGTCCATTCGTTTTTTGCTTTTTTTAGTGATCATTGCTCTGAGGCGGCTTCATCCCTTTTGCATGCGGATAAGAATCGCCGGATCACTTTGTATTTGAGGTATGATTCCCCGGCGTTGAATTGTTTCTGCGTAAAAAAAATTGGCTATTGAAAGATCCAAAAAAAAGATCAGATTTTCACGGTCGATACAAGCGCCCAGGACGGAAGATCGATCGTGATGCCGAATGCCCATAACACGATCGTGAAGACGAAGATGGTGAATATCACAACACCGATCAGATTGAGGAACCATCCGGCGGTGACCATGTCCTTCATCTCCACATACTCTGTTCCGTAGGCGATCGCGTTTGGAGGGGTGGCTACCGGAAGCATGAATGCAAGCGATGAACAGACCGCAGCCGTCATCATAAGGATCCACGGATTCACCGAAAGGGAGATCGCCGTAACTGCGAGGATGGGCATCATCACCGAAGCTATCGCAGTATTAGAGGTAAGTTCCGTCAGGAACGTGACCAAAATCGCTATGGCGAGAACGATGAGCAGGATCGGGACCCCGTTGAGCACATCCAGATATCCCACGATCGTCTGCGCGAGGCCGCTCTTGATAAACGCAGCCGAAAGACACATACCTCCGCCGAAGAGCAGAAGGATCCCCCAGGGGATGCGGACTGCCCACTGCCAGTTCATGGTGTACTCCTGTTTTTTCCAGCTGATCGGCAGGAAGAACAAAAGAAGCGCACCGAAGATCGCGATCGTCGAGTCGTCGATTCCGGGGATGAACACATCCAGGCCGGGAAGAGTGAACGAGCCGAAATCTTTGCTTTTAGCAAAGATCCAGCAGAGTGCCGTCAGAACAAAAACGAAGAGGGTGTTTTTTTCTCCGCGCGACATCGGTCCGAGTTCTTTGACCTCTTTATCCAGCGCCTCTTTCGCATTGACCAGCACGTTCGGCATTTTTCTGTATGCGACTTTTGTAAGCCAGAGCCAGATCGCAAAAATCATCGCGATAACGAACGGAACTCCAAACTCCATCCAGGTAAAGAAGTCGATCGGCGTACTCTGCGGGAAAATGAGCGCCATCTGTGCAGCCAGGATGCCGTTAGCCGGCGTTCCGATGAGGGTCCCGATGCCTCCCACACCGGCCGCATAAGCAACCGCGAGAACAAGGCAGCCGGCAAACGCTTTGTGGGGAGCTTCCATATCCGCGAAGACTTTTGTCGGCAGGACCGTCGCAATTATTGCGATCGCGATAGGAATCATCATCATCGCGGTCGCGGTATTTGACATCCACATCGAAAGAAACGCTGTAGCAATCATAAATCCGAGAATGAGACGCTTTGGACTCGTCCCGGTAATATTGATTATTTTCAATGCAATCCTTTTATGGAGTCCCCACCTCTGCATCGACATGGCTATGATAAAACCGCCGAGGAAGAGGAAAATCACCTTATCCGCATAGGGAACTGCCGCCTCAGCGGGTTTGAGTATCCCGAGAAGCGGAAACGCGACCAGGGGTATGAGGGCCGTCGCCTCGATCGGGATCGGCTGGGTAATCCAAAAAATGGCCATCATTACCGTTACTGCCGCGGCGAGACGCGCGGGGACCGGCAACATGGCAGGATCAATTGGAGCGATCAGCAGAATCAGAAATGCTGTGATGCCCAGTATTAACCCATAACCTTTTTTCATAACTTATTTTATTGAGCAGAAGGTGTAATGAGCGTTACTATTTTTCACGTCGGAGATCCGGCTGATTTCCCGACCCGATATTTAATCACCTCTCACCTCCAATAATACACCACATTCTACCGCCGGTTTACTGCCGGATAGTAAAGGGTTGTATATACAATGGCAGAGGAACATTCCCAGCACGAAATCGAAAAAGACGAAGCACGAAAGCGATATGAGTTCAAAAAATCACTGGAACGGTTAGAAGAAAAAGAGGGATCGGGAACTGAACTGATCTCTCTCTATATCCCGCCGGACAAGCAGATCTATGACGTAACCGCCCAGCTTCGCGATGAATACGGTCAGTGTGCAAACATCAAAAGCAAACAGACAAGGTCAAACGTCCAGAGTGCTCTCTCTTCGATCCTCGCACGGCTGAAATACTTCAAGAACCCGCCGCCAAACGGCATGGCCGTTTTCTGCGGTGCGATCAACGTGGGCGGGGATAAAACCGATCTGGAATCCATCATCGTCGAGCCGCCGGAGGTCATCCAGACCTACAGTTACCGGTGCAGTTCAACGTTTGAACTGGAGCCGCTCAAGGCGATGCTCGATGACAAATATGTCTACGGACTCTTGGTTCTCGACCGCCGTGAGGCTTACTGGGGTTTTCTCCGCGGCACCCACATCGAGCCGATCAACGGCACCCACTCCACAGTTCCGGGTAAACAGAGAAAAGGCGGTCAGTCCAGCGTTCGTTTCGAGCGTCTCAGACTTATCGCGATCCATGACTTCTACAGCAAAGTCGGTGAACGCGCATCGGCCGCCTTCCTTGCCGAACCGAACTTCTTTGAGAAGTTCAAGGGTGTGCTGATCGGCGGCCCGATGCCGACCAAAGAGGAGTTCGCTGCAGGCAACTTCCTTCATCACGAAGTCCAGAAACGGATCATCGGTCTCTTCGACTCCTCCTATACCAATGAGTTCGGTCTGCGCGAACTCGTGGACAATGCCCAGGAAGCTCTTCGCGGCGTCGGCATCATGGATGAAAAAGCGGAGATGTCCCGGTTCTTCAAAGAACTCATCAAAGAGAACGGAGCCGCCGCGTATGGTGAGGACAGTGTCCGGCTCAATCTGGAAGCCGGGGCAGTCGACACCCTGCTTCTTTCTGAAAAACTGCGAAAAGTCCGTCTCACGCTGAATTGCCGAAACTGCGGCTATGAAGAAGTCAAGACCGTGAAGATCGAAGCCGGTAAAAAAGCAAAAGATCTGCCGTTTGGTTACTGCCCGAAGTGTCAGTCTCCGCTCGCTCTCAGCAAAGAAGCCGATATCATCGACGAGCTGACTGAACTTGCCGATGCATCAAACACCAGAGTCGAGATCATTTCAGAAGATTTCGAGGAAGGAGCAATGCTTTACTCCGCATTCGGCGGAATCGCGGCCGTTCTCCGCTATCCAACAGGGATGTAATATGTACCGTGAATATATTGAGAAAACAATCGGCCTGCTTCGTGAAGTCACAGGTCTGGAAGATGTTATGATCACCGACGGAGGGGATCACGCCGATCTTGCTTCCACCGTATCATTTGCTCTTGCAAAAACACAGAGAAAGAATCCTGCACAGATCGCCGGCGAGCTTGTCGCCGCGATCTCGGCAAGACCCGATGCAAAAGGCATCGAAGTTTCAGCCAAAGGTCCCTACATCAACTTCGTCTTTGGCGGGGAATATGTGGCAGAATCCGTTCGCGCAGCCCGCAGCCCTGATTACGGAACGCTGCCTGTACGGAACGAGAAGGTCATCATCGAACATACCAGCGCAAATCCGAACGGACCTCTGCATGTGGGTCATATCAGAAACACGGTGATCGGCGACACGCTCGTTCGCGCATTCAGAAAAGCCGGCTACCCGGTCGAGGCACAGTATTATCTCAATGATATGGGCCGTCAGATCGCGATCGTTGCCTGGGGAGTCAAAAACCTTCATTACGACCGTCTTCCCGGAGAAAAAGGCGACGAGTATATCGTCCGTCATTACGTCGAGGCAAACAAAATCGCAAAGGCAAAACCCGAGATCGAACCTGAGTTCGATTCAATGATGGAAAAGATCGAAGCCGGCGATCCGGAGACCGTGAAGCTCTTCCATGACTCAGTGGATATCTGCGCTGACGGGATCAAAGAGACCCTTTCTTCGATGAATGTCGTCCATGACAAATTCGTTCGGGAGACCACCTTCCTCTGGAACGGTTCGATGCAGGATGTCCTGAACCGGATCGAAAAACTTCCGACCGTTCATCACGAAGGACAGATGATGTACCTCGATCTTTCCGGAGAAGGATTTGGAAACCGATATGTGCTTCGCCGGAGCAACGGGACATCCGTCTATGCAGCGCGTGATCTTGCTTTCCATCTCTGGAAAAACGCTCAGTGCGACAGAAGCATCGATGTTCTCGGCGCCGACCACAAACTGATCGGAGCTCAGCTGCAGACGACGCTGAAACTTATCGGCGAACAGCCGCCGGAGATCGTCCACTTCGAGTTCGTCTCCCTTCCGGAAGGTTCCATGACGACCCGGGGCGGTGTTTTCATCACCGCGGATGAGCTGATCGCCGAGACAACGAAACGTGCGATGGAGGAGGTAACCGTCCGCCGGCCGGAACTCAGCGAAGAAGAACGGGCAAAAATCGCCGCCGCCGTTTCCGTCGGCGCGGTCCGCTATGATATCGTGAAGGTCTCTGCGGAAAAATCGACGGTCTTTGACTGGAAGGAGGCCCTCGATTTCGAACGTCAGAGTGCCCCCTACATCCAGTATGCCCATGCAAGGGCCTGTTCGATCCTGGAAAAGGCGCGTGCTGACGGCGGATTTACCGAGTGTTATGCCTATTCTGATCCCTATGAACTTGCTCTGGCAAAACACATCGCACAGTTCCCCTTTGTTCTCGAAAAAGTCGTGGTGGAACTCCGCCCGCATCTCCTCGCAACCTATGTTCGCGATCTCGCGGATCTTTTCAACTCCTTCTACCGGTTTGCTCCGGTCCTGAAGGCAGAAGGAAACGTCCGGGATGCACGGCTCACCCTTGTTGATGCGTGCAGAAATACTCTTTATCAGGCTCTTGGTGTTCTCGGCATCGAGGCTCTGGAAAGTATGTAACTTCAGGTCTTTGACCTGAATTGTTCTTTTTTACCCTGATAGAATCTATTATATTCTCATCCGTGCCAGTATCATTTATGTCAAAAACAAAAGCAGCTGATGCAGTTTTGCTCCTTGAGCAGCTGGCCCAGGTGGTAAAAGAAGGTGACAATGATGTCAGAGAGGTCAGGATCGCAAAACTCTCCGACGCTGTTTCTGGAGCCAAATGCCTGAATGTTCCGGAGAGAAAAGAAGCGGAAGCTTTGATCAAGATCCGTGACTGGCCGGCTCTGAAAAAATATCTGGAAGAGATCTAGATCTCTGCAGCAAGGGCCAGTACTCTTTCCACCTTTTTGTCGGTGATCTCTTTTTTAGTTACTACGTTCAGCTGCCCGAACGTTTTTGCGGTGTACTCGTCTCCGCAGAACGTGCAGTCATCCTCCGCTGCTACTGATGCAAGATGGCAGGCTCCTTTTCTCAGAAGCATAAGGGCGGCAACCCCGCTGGCGGGTCCAAGCCGGATCTTGATCCCTTCAAGCATACACTTCTCGGCAAGGCGGTCGAGCGCCGGATCATATACTCCGGCAATAAGGACCGTCTGCTCCAGCTCCTCTTCCGGGACCTGGAGTACTGCATCGACCGTTTCTCCTGCTTCGTATCCTTCAACGCCGAGGGGGATGTGGACAATGATGTTGCTTCGTATCCCGGCCATCTGGACGCTTGATCCGCGGGAAAGGGGGATCGCCGTGTACCGGCCCCCGATTTTCGCGGCGGCGTAGAGACTGAACTCGTCGATACCTCCTTCAGAGGCGACTGTCGAGCCGAGAACGACGGGGATCGTCTTTTTTTCCGGCCCGGTCCATCCCCAGCTTTCTAAAAGTTCGGCGACCAGTATTCTCAGGACGCTCTGGGCCGCCAGAGGATAGCCCGGGACTCCGAACACCGGTTTTTTGTTTACGATCCCAAACATCGCAGGCCTCGCGGGTTTCATGGCCAGGCCGTGGAAAAGCAGTTTTCCCAATTCGCTGATCACCGAGGCCGTAAAGTCCTTTGTCCCGGCAGATGAACCGGCTGAGATGATGACGATATCACACGTATCCGCAGCTTTTTCCAGCGCTCCGCGGATGAGTACGCGGTTATCGGTCACGGGAGGATATCTGATCACATCGACGCCGAACTGACGGAGATATGCTTCAGCCATCAGTGTGTTGCTCTCGACCACCTGTCCCGGAGCCGGCTGCGTTCCGGGAGTTATCAGTTCTGATCCTGTCGGAATGATCCCGATGCAGATTCGTTTTACTTTGATCGAGGTGATCCCGTACGAGGCGATAGCGCCGATGTTGAACGGAAGGATCTTTGCTCCTGCGGGAAGTATGAGCTGACCTTTGCGGATGTCTTCCCCGGGCGGTCTGATGTATGATCCGGGATTGACATTTTTCCTGATGACGATCTCTTTTGGATCGTCATCAACAAACCAGGTGTCTTCGATTTTTATGACCGCATCGAATCCTTTTTTGACGACGTTTCCGGTGTTCACCCGGTCAAAGTTTGTGAGGGTGACCGGGGTCTGGTCTGAGGCCGATTCCGTTTCCTTTGCGAGGACCGCAAACCCGTCCATTGCTGCTGTGGGAACTTCCGGAACCGAGTACTTCGCGTATATGGATTGTGCGAGGATATGTCCGCAGGCGTCAAGGAGGTTCATCTCCCGTGATCCGACGACAGCCGGCGTTTTTCTGACAATATCGACTGCATCTTTCAGACTGATCTCATCAAGATAACGTTTTACCATAATAATACCTCCACAATGTCCCCTTTTTCACATCCGTCACGGCCTGCCGGGACCCGGATATAGCCGTCGCTTTGAACAAGCGTATGCAAAAGGCCGGATTTTCCAAGGACAGGTGCTGCTTCGCCGTTTTCTGTGACTCTGACTCTGACGAGATCCTCTCTTCCTTTTTCGGAGGGAAAACTCATGGCAAGGGGTGTGCTGATTTTTCGCGGTTTTTCCACTGCTCCCGTCATTTTTGCGAGAAGAGGGCCGGCAAAGAGTGTAGTGATCATATAGGTCGAAGCGGGATGACCCGGCAGACCCAGGATCGGGACGTCGTTTATGCTTCCAATGATCGTGGGTTTGCCGGGAGCGACGGATACGCCGTGGACATGGACTTTTCCCAGGGTCTCGATGACGCGTGAAGTGACGTCCTTTTCATCCTTCGAACTGCCGCCGGAAAGAATGACGAGATCACACTCGGCGGCTGCTTTGGCCGCGATTGGTGTCAATGCTTCTGCATCATCCCTGATGATGCCGTAAAAGACGGGGGTTGCTCCGTGTTCCGTCATGTACGATCTGATGAGTGTGGTGTTCGTGTCGCGTATCTGCCCGAATTTTGGCGTATCCGCGGGCAATACCAGTTCATTTCCGGTCGAGATGATCCCGACTGCCGGACGTTTTCTGACCAGGACCGGGTCGCATCCGAAGGCTGCAAGAACGCCGGCTGTTTGTGCGGTTATTTTGTGGCCGGCCGGGAATACCTTTTCTCCTTTCGAAAAGTCCTCATTGTATTTCAGGACATCCAGACCCGGGCTGGCTGCTGTTTTGATAAGAAGCACGTCGCCGGCGAGTTCTGTGTGTTCCTGCATTATTACGGCGTCGGCTCCTTTGGGCATGACGCCGCCGGTCGGGATATATTTTGCTTCTTTTTCTCCGATAGGTCCGGCGGTGTTCTCCCCCATCGCGATCCTGCCGGTCATGTTCAGAAGCTTTGGTTTGTTTTCTCCTGCTCCAAGCGTGTCTTGGGACCGAACGGCGTATCCGTCTTTGATGGAGCGGTCAAATCCGGGGATATCTTCTGGAGATGTTATTGGTTCTGCGAGGATCCGTCCGCAGGCGTCTTCCAGAGGAACGTACTCGGCGGGCAGGAGTTTTCCCAGCGAGAGAAGGATTTTTTCCGCCTCTTCAACGGATATGAGTTTCAGAAATCTCATGCGCGTCCCCCGGATCCGGTTGTGCTTATTGTGTTGTATCCACTCTTCATTCATATGGAGTGGTTTTTCCAAACGCTTAATGTTAGCGTAAGGGGCCCCGCATATGGCTGTACGGACGGGCCAAACGAATGGAAAATTCCGGAACCTGCATTTATCATGATTAATCATGTCAAAAAGAATGATTGATATATCTGCTCATTCATACCGGGTATAAACACATCACATCGGGTTTTATGACTGAATTGTGAATGGGGTAAAATTATGGTTACATTCAGTCCTGCGCAGGTTTGCGTAAAAATTGGAACCGCTGGTGTTACAAAAACCAGTCTTCCGGCATTGAATATGCTGGTTCGTGCATTTCTTGCCGGCGCCTATGTGGCAATGGGCGCTACGCTTGCAACAGTAAGTTCGACCGGTGTTGCAAACATTTTCGGCCCGGGGATCGCTCAATTCATCGTAGGTGCGGTCTTCCCGGTTGGGCTGATGCTGGTCGTCTTCACCGGCGCAGAACTTTTTACCGGCGATGCGATGTTTGCTCCGATGGCGATCCTTCAGGGTCATATAGGAATGAGCAAACTCATTTATCTGTGGGTTGTCGTTTATGTCGGCAATCTTATCGGATCCGTGTTCATGGCGTTTCTGGTCAGTTACGGGCCATATTCTTCGTGGGATGCGCTCGGCGCCGCAACGGTGACGAGTTTTGGTCTTCGTGCGATCCAGATAGGGTCGGCCAAAGTCGCCTACACCGGAACGATGGGCCTTCTCTCCTGTTTCTTCAAAGGGATTCTTTGTAACTGGCTTGTGTGTCTTGCGTTGTTCCTCGGTTTTGCCGCGGATGATGTGATATCGAAGATCGCCGCTCTCTGGTTTCCGATCATGGCCTTTGCGGCCTCGGGATTCGAACACTGTGTTGCAAACATGTTTTTCATCCCTGCAGCGATCATCACGAACGGTTTTACCAGAAACACCGTAGATAATTTGAATTGGGTCGGGATGTGGACGAACAACGTCATCTGGACAACGCTTGGCAACATCGTTGGAGCAGTGGTTTTCATGGCGATCGTCTATTACTACTGTTACAAGTCGGAGATCTGCACGTTATGTGCAGAAACCACGAGGGGCAAAGCATAGCCGCTTTTTCTCTCTTCACTCTCATTTTTCTTTTGTCTTGTCAACGGTGGAATGCGCCGGCTTTTTCAGAAAAGAGGAGGAGCGAAAACGGGATCGTTCCTCTTTTTTCTTCGCGCGCGAAGCGTCTTTGCATTCAAACGCTTGGGATCATGATAAATTACCTGAGAAATAGATGTGCCTGGATACTTTTCCAGGAGTACTTTCACAATACCTCCTTTTCTATCGGCCCTTGTTCATCTTCGACAGACAGTATTTTTTTCGTTTGAGCGATGCGGATCTCGGGCGGATTTTGCCGGATATGATGGAATGTAAATAAGGTTTTTGTTTCGTCAGTTTCCCGGCGCTTATTTTCTCACTGTGTTTTCCGCGCATTCGGGAAAATCCAATGAGTCAATATATTTAAATTTACTTAAACAGTTATTTTGTTTAATGTAGTTAACCTGATAAAATTTATGTCCTCTCAGTTTATCATGATTCTTCATATCATTTGGTATGATTTAAATAGGAACTACTCCAATCTGAAAATAACGCAACCCGGTCAGGTATTTTCCCGGCAGGGTTGTGAGGTGTTTATTTATGGTCACATTCAGTCCGGCGCAGGTATGCGTCAAAATTGGAACGGCCGGCAAAGGTAAATGCAACCTTCCAGCATTCAACATGCTGGTTCGCGCATTTCTTGCAGGTGTGTATATTGCAATGGGTGCTGCCCTTGCAACAGTTGGATCGACCGGTGTCGCAGCAGTCTGGGGCGCAGGTTTAGGACAGTTCGTAACTGGTGCTCTTTTCCCAGTTGGTTTAATTATCGTTGTTTTAACCGGAGCAGAACTCTTTACCGGTGACGCAATGTTTGCCCCGATGTCACTTCTTCAGGGACAGATCGGTATCGGCAAGCTTGTTTATCTCTGGGTTGTTGTCTACATCGGTAACCTTATCGGATCCGTCTTCATGGCATTCCTTGTCACCTATGGTCCGTACACCGCATGGGACGCAGCAGGCGTTGCCACGGTCACCGCATTTGGTACCCGTGCTATCGCTATCGGAGCTGCCAAGGTTTCCTACACCGGAGTAATGGGCATTCTCTCTGTCTTCTTCAAGGGTATCCTTTGTAACTGGCTCGTCTGCCTTGCTATCTTCCTTGCCCTTGCAGCTGATGAAGTCATATCCAAGATCTTTGCAATCTGGTTCCCGATCATGGCCTTCGTTGCCTCCGGATTTGAACACTGTGTTGCAAACATGTACTTCATCCCGGCCGCAATCCTGACAAACGGATTTACCGGAAACACAGTTGAGAACCTGAACTGGGTCGGTATGTGGACGAACAACATCATCTGGTCTACCCTTGGTAACATCGTTGGTGCTGTCATCTTCATGGCAATCGTCTACTACTACTGCTACAAGTCAGAAATCTGTGCACTCTGCGAAGCAAAATAAGATAAGTTCAGCGTGATTCCACGCATCTTATCCAAACCATCTCTTTTTCTTTTGCTGCATCATACAAGACATGCATCTATTTAACCTAAGAAATAGCACTATCACTAACGACCGGTGTCTCTCATGAAAATAAAAGGCGTAAAAATCAGCTTGGCCCCTATGCACTATATTGTTGTAATATTTTTCCTTGCACTCTTTGTCTGGTCATTTTTTGCAACTGGTGACGGTATGTTCCTCTATTGGGGTATCCCGCTCTCTCTGTGTTTATTGATCATTCCTCTGGTGAACAGTTACAGTGTGGGAAGTCAGTATCTCAGACTTCTGCCCGAATACGAAGCTGAAGCAAAACCCTGCAGGATAAAACAGCTCGGCCCTTCCATGGCAGGCAAACCCGTCCGCATCGAGGGTGTCGTCCAGAGTGTGAAAGGCACGTTCATCAACCGCCCGGGATATAAGATCTTTGACGGGTCGGGAACCATCACTGCCCAGCGGTCCACCCCTCTTGATATCAATGTCAGGGTCGGGGACAATGTGCAGGTCGTCGGGATGATCGTCAAACGATTTGCCTTTGCAGGAGATCTTGTCGTTCACGCAATAGGAGTGAAAAAAATCGACACCCTGACCCCGCTGGAGATGGATGAGGCTCTTGTCTCATCAGAAACCAGGAAAATCAAAAAATATCATTAACTCTTCCCCTATTTTTTCATCACCGGGTGTCTGGAACCAATAGTATTAATCCTTTAAGATCAGAATGTTTGCTTATGTCTCATGAAGTGGTTGTGTACTCGCTCTCGGGCTGTCCACACTGTAAAGCACTGAAAACGTATCTTGATAATCAGCATATAGCTTACACCAATATCGATGTGGGCGCCGATCAAAACGCCGCTGCTGAAATGATCAGAATAACCGGGCAGCGGGGGGTCCCGGTCACAATTATCGACGGCGACAAGATCGTGGTCGGTGACGATACCAGAAAGATCATGGAAATTCTCAAAGGAGAGGAACCGGAAAAGAAAAGCCCGGTTGTATCTGCAGTATATCATGATCTGGTAGTGATCGGTGCAGGGGCAGCAGGTCTTTCGGCCGCGATGTACGGCGCCCGAAAAGGGATGGACATGATCGTGCTCGCCGGATCTATTGGCGGCATGGTGAATCAAAGCTATGTCGTGGAAAACTATCCCGGCGTTCCGGATGTCTCCGGCGAAGAGCTGATGAAAAAGATCTATGATCATACGGTAAAATCCGGAGGGATCTTTGTTGACGATGTGGTCACCGGCATTTCCAAAACCGGGGAGAACTTCTTTATCGAAACACTGGCCGGGGGACGCTACACTGCAAAGGCGGTCATAGCGGCCACTGGAAGGTCTCCGCGTCTCTCGGGAGCGAAAGGCGAGACCGAGTATCTCGGCAAAGGTGTTGCGATCTGTACTGTCTGCGACGGTCCGCTGTACAAAGACAAAGTCGTCGGCATCCTTGGCGGCGGGAATACTGCCGTTGACATGGCAATCGAACTAAGCGACATCGCGTCAACGATCCACCTGATCGTTCGCAGTCAGCTCAAAGCGGACAAAGTGCTCATCGACCGGCTCAAAACAAAGAAGAACGTGGTCCTGCATAAGGGATATACCATATCGGAGTTTGGCGGCGGTCAGTTTCTTGAGTATGTCATATTGCAAAAAACCGGCGGGGTATCTGCCCTTCTGGGAAAAGCTGAACAAAAACTTCCCGTCGACGGCGTATTCCTTGGGATCGGTCTTGACCCGAACACCTCGGTCTTCGAAGGCTTTGCAGCCATGAATCCAAATAAAGAGATCCTCATCGATATCGACTGCACAACAAACATCCCGGGATTTTTTGCTGCCGGCGATGCGACCTCCATCAAAGCAAAACAGATCGCAGCATCCGTCGGCGAAGGAGTCAAAGCTCTTCTGTCGGCCTATGACTATCTGCGAAGATAACTCTCTCTTTTTTTCAAAAAAGCTGATACAGCTTTTTTTCTCTGAAGCGGGTCCCCTCTTCATTCAAAAAACTCATCGGCAAAAGCAGCGCAAAAAAGATTGGCTGAGAATATATCTCAGATATACGGCCTTACTCGTAAAGCTCGGACTCGTCGATCTTAGTGTAAGAGACAAGTTCGGCCGGAGTAAAGTGGATGCCGATCTCGCGGGCCGCACTCTCGGGAGAGTCTGCTGCGTGAATGACATTTTTGCCGATCGACAGAGCATAATCGCCGCGGATCGTGCCGGGGTTAGCTTCTGTCGGGTTGGTTGCACCGTTCATTTTACGAACCGTTGCAACTACATTCTCACCTTCGAGGACAAAACGGAAGACCGGTCCACTCGTGATGTATGCTTTCATACCCGGGTAGAAGGGTTTTGCGAGGTGTTCCTCATAATGCTTGTCAACAATTGATTCAGCAAGAACGCCGAATTTTCCGGCTACGAGTTTGAATCCCTTGTTTTCAAAGCGTGACAGGATCTCGCCGACAAGTCCGCGCTGAACACCGTCGGGTTTGATCATCACAAAGGTGCGTTCCATAAATTAAATCACTCCTTACCGCGTGCCTTGCGACCTGCTGCGGTCCAGGCTACACGTCTGGGGATTCTGCCGAGCTTATAGTTGCTCTGGCATTTCGATGAGCAGAAATAGAAGACTGCTCCGTCTTTTCTCACAAAGAGCTTCCCGGTTCCGGGTTCAAGCTGCTTTCCGCAGTAGCTGCAGGTATATGTATCCACCATTTTCGTCACCGTCTGGAAAGTTTCTTTGCTTCGCGTTCCGTTTCAAGGAGCATCAGAATGTCACCCTCACGGATAGGTCCGAAAGTGTTACGGGTAATGATACGCCCCTTGTTTGAGCCATCAAGGACACGGCATTTGATCTGGGATGCCTCTCCGTGCATACCGGTAAGGCCGATGACCTCGATTACTTCTGCTGGCGTTGCATCATCAGGCATGGAATTATCCTCTCAGTGCCTTGATCTGACCGGCAAGATCTCCTACGAGCTCTTTGCCTTTGCCGACTTTAACGATTGCTACTGCAGTGCATCCGACGTCAAGGCCGCATGCGGCTCCGATGTCTGCCTGCTTGTTGATGAAAACGAACGGAATCTCCTTCTCGTCTGCAAGTCCGGGGATGTGCATGACGATCTCTTCGGGTGCAACGTCTGCGCCGATTAAGACGAGAGCTGCAATTCCACGCTCGACGGCCTTGGTTGCCTCGTTTGCGCCTTTCTTAATCTTTCCGGTGTCACGTGCAAGCTCAAGAGCTTCAAGTGCTTTGTTCTGAAGTTCTTCTGGGACTTCAAACTTCTGGTAAATCTTTGCCATAATTACTCACTTCACTCGAGAGGTTTTACCCTCTGTCATCGCTCATCAGCGGTCATACTGGTAGGTACAAAACAGTCTCAGGAGATATCCCGATTTGTTCCCCCCGTACGGGGTAACCGTTGCTGGCGTAACTATATTTATGGGTCTGAATTTGAGATAAAGATATGGATGAACGTCACGAAAGAATGTTCCTCCTTGCCAGAGATATATGCTCTTCTCCCCTTAAGCAACGACGTTATATCCCTTCTTTTTCCCGGGATAAATCCCGCTTAGGGGAGGGGATTGGCTATTTTACCCGTAAAACGCCGTTGCCTGGTTTAAAAAAACCGGTCTTCTGGTTTTTGAAAGAAAAAGCTCCGTCATTTTCCATCCTCTCTACCGCGCTGAAAATTCCGGTGATCAGGAAGGGGCCGTATTATCTGATCCGGTAGATATCCACACCTTCTGCTGAGAATACATTCTCGAGATCCTCCGGAGGGAGATCGATCGTGTACATCTCCTGTTCCGTTTCGCCGACAAACAGGTATGTTGCTCCGTATTTTTCCATCAGACTGATCGTTTTGGTCGGGTCTTCGTAGATCGCACGTACATCCGCTATCCTTGAAGAAATATCCCCGATACCGCTCCGCCACCCGACCTCATGACCCGTCCATCCGATGATCGTAGACAAACCGGTCACCGCCGAGACCCTGGATCCGTACGTATACGAAATCCCGGCTGCTTCGACCACGACAGACGAAGGGTCCGCCGTCTTCTGCAGAAATCCGATCCCCTCATAATCCGCCGGATGGGATACGGAAAGCCAGGCTGCTCCGTCCAGCGTTCCGCCGGGATAGCCAAGATTGATTCCTCCAACGGCAAAAATCACCGCTAAACAGATGACTCCCGCACATCCTGCCGCCCAGATCTTTTTCGTATCCACCGATGCAAAGAGGTTTTTGAACCAGTTCCCAAGGATCAGCAGTGAGGAGATACCAAGGAAGAACCATGCGCAGAATCCGAATTTGAAGACGGTGTTCATCCGATAGTAGGTATCACCCATAAAGTCCCTGAGATAGAATATCTCCAGAAAAACCAGGATGGAAAGTCCGACCACCCCAAAGATGATCTCAGGCCGCCAGGATTTTTTCCCCAGGAGAAGGATGATCAAAAAGACCGCAAGTCCAAGCGATGCATAGCCGGACAGCCAGAATAGGATCGGAAGTGCGATCACCCAGGGATATTTTTTCAGAACAGAATATCCGTAGATCCCAAAGATCACGAAGAAGAACAGATACACGCCGAGAAACTCGATCACCGGCGATGTGGTCGTCACAAGATAAAATCCCTGAACGCTTGACTCACCGGCCGTGAGCATCTGATATAAAAACGGCGCGTAGGAGAGAAGCGAAAGGACCGGAACAAGCAAAAACGGCGGAAGTTTTCTGACCTGATGCCGGTCGATCCTCCACCAGACCAGACATGCTGTAACGAGATACACCGCTGCATAGATCAGCACGTCCCAGGAGTTCATGGCAGGCATCGTCCCAAGTGAGAGGGAAAGAAGGATAATCAGCAGATACTTTCCCCAGCCTTTCAGATCCTGCCACCTGGTTATCATCACGGCCAGCAGGCAGATGAACACCAGCTGATTGAAACATGCGAGAAGATGTGCATGGGGATCCCCCCATAAAAAGGAGAAAAGGGGGTACTCATTGATGGTTGCCCCCTCTCCGATAACCCGTGTGGATGCCCACCATGCATCGATCACTCCTTTTCCGGTGAATGCGTGCCATATCAGCGCAGCATTCGGGATGATGAGGACCAGGATCGGGAACCACTGATGACGTTTCAGAAGCAGAACGCCGATCGCGTAGGCTGAAACTGCCGCGAGGGCAAACACAGTTGGAATCATCAGATTAAAGACAACGGTGTTCGATCCCATCGCCAGGATCCCTAAAACCCCCATCATCCAGTGTCCGAGATAATAATAGATGCTCAGGCTCTCTCCGGCAAACCAGGGATCGGCCGGCGTCACGGTCGGATCAAGCATGATGCTTCCAAGAAATGCCGCATCCATAAACCGCTCGCCGGACGGAATGATCCCCGGAGAGAACCAGCGGACGGTCAGCAGAAGCGCGAATGCAGCAAGAAAAACAATGTCCCAGCGGACCATGCATTTCAGGTCGGCCAGCTCATACTGTTTTTTGTAGAACGCAAACCCGCCAAGTACGGCAAACATCAGCAAAACAAGCTGGACCGGAAGGCCTGCCAGACCAAGATACCAGGACCCGATCGTCAGTAAAAGGATCCCGACCGGGTATGCAATTCCGTAGGAAATCGATCCGAGCGCAGGTTTCAGATAGGGATAAACAGTGATCTGGCTGAATTTGATAATGATCAGCCAGAGGATGACGGTAAATATCTGGGATTCAACGGCTGCCATTCTCTTCCTTGAGTTGTTCTGTGCTGCCTTTGAAGAGTTTTTTCATAAGCGTCACCGACCAGCCGCCGAAGTAATAGAGTGAGATCAGACCTCCGGCAAGCGTGACCAGATTTTTGATCAGATGGTCGATCACTGCGATCAAAAAGGCTGTGAACGGCACAACGCCCCCCATCTCAAAAACTACGGCAAGGGCTGCTTCGTACGTTCCTATTCCTCCCGGGGTTATCGGCACGGCTTTTATGAGATTGCCGATCACGATCGCCAGAAGGACCAGCATGAACGGAACTTCAACGGACAACATCATACATACCAGATAACAGGTGAGAACATCCATCATCCAGATAACAGCAGATGTTCCCGAGAGGATCCCAAGGGATGCCGGTGTGGAGGAGACCTGTCTGAACTGTGCAAAGATCTCCAGGATCTTTTGCAGGATCCGGTTTTTGGCATGCATCCATCTGGCGAGCAGAAGAATGACGATTCCTGCGATGCCGGCGATCAGGACAAAGATGATCAGCCAGATAAACCATGCATACTCTTTTGGGATCAGACTGATCAAAACCGGCAGGGAACACAATCCGAGAACTGCCAGTACGAGAATATCATACACCCGTTCAGCGATGAGCGATGTGAATCCCTTCGTATAGGGCATCCCTTTCTCGTGTTTGAGGATGAACATCCGGACAAAGTCGCCGAGGCGTGCCGGGATGATCAGGTTTGCCGTCTGGGAAACATAGATGGATGCAGTGGAAAAAATGACGCCTATCTCTGTTCCGAGGCGTTTGACAATGTATTTGTACCGAAAACCCCGGAGAAACCACGCAAGAACACAGATGCCTACCGCTGCGATCAGCCAGGTAGGGACCAGGGATTCAAGAATATTTTCGAGATTTCCCTGGAGTTCATCCCAGACGCGAAAAAGCATGTACCCGAGCAGAGAAGCCGCGATCACCGTTGGAATGACAACGGCACTAACTTTTTTCCACATGCAGTCTCCACCACATCTTCAGGATGTCTTTTCCCATATTGCTCACATCTTTGAATCTGACGGTCGTTCCCGGTCCCTGCCGCCAGATCACCGGGAACTCATCGACCCGAAGTCCGGCTTTTTGTGCAAGGACGAGTGATTCCGTATCCCAGAACCAGTGAGGGGCCTGGATCTTTTGCACGAGTTCCAAAAGAACTGCGGATCTATAGGCTTTGAATCCGCACTGATGATCATTGAGTTTGCTGCCGAGGAACAGCCTGACCAGAAAATTATAGCCTCGGCTCGCGATCTCACGGTCGCCGCTTCGAACGATGCTGCTGTCTTTCATCAGGCGTGATCCGGTCGCGACGTCAGCTCCGTCTTCTATGTGATCGAGAAGTTCTGCAAGATGGCTGATGTCAGTTGCCAGATCTACATCATAATAACAGAAAATCTCGCCGCATGATTCTGCAAGCGCCCGGTTCAATGCCCTGCCTCTCCCCTGCCGTTCGTCTGAGTGGAGCAGCCGGACCCGCGGATCTTTTTTCTCCCACTCCTCCACGCACTCGCGGCTTCCGTCGGTACTGCCGTCCTCTGCGATGATCAGCTCGAAAGATTTTCCGTACGCTTCGAGTGCCTGAATGGATTTTGGAATGGCTGTCTTCAAAGCTTCCACATCATTGAAGACGGGAAGGACTGCGGTGACGGATACGCGGTTCAAAGATTTTTCTCCTCTAAGTATTTTGCAGCATTGAGCCCCGCCAGAATCGACCCTTCCATACTTCGTTCAGGATAATTTTCCGGTGAAAACATTCCTGCGATGAACAGATCGTTTCCAAGATCTGCCGGAGGGATCGCATCTTTATATCCCGTAACATATACGGGGCCGGCAAATCTGTCGATGTACAGGTCTGCGTGACGGATCTCGCTTTTATCTATAGAAAAACGTCTGCAGAAGTCATCAATCATCCGGTCTTTCAGTCCCCCGTCCGGTTCATCTTTAAAGTAGGAGGCAAGATACACCACATGTTCCCCGTACCATTCGAACGGGACGAAATTCGTGTGCGTGACCACGGCTCCGTAGGGGGCCGGATCTCCCATATTGGTCCAGTAGATGCCGTTTGCCGGATCGCGGGCGAGACCCAAGGTCATGCATGCTGCTCCCTGATACATGAGATTTGGGAGCTTGTCTGATGTTTTTTCCATTAACGCGTTTGTCACCTGAGGCGGGAGCGTGGAAATTACGGCGTCATACGCTTCGCCGTTGATCAGCCATTTGTCCTTTTCCCTGACAAGCGAGGTCGCCGGAACGCCGAGTCTGATCTCCGCCCCTTTTTCCCGGAGTTTTTCCGTCATCGCATCGATCAGCCTGTGCCATCCTCCTTTCAGATAGCCGAGCCTCTCCCCTTCAGATCCCCTGTCGGAGCGGATAGCGATCCTGCTCATAAGCCAGGCGGCCGAGACGTCATTTTTCATCGATCCGAATTTACTTGAGAGCAGGGGGGCGAAGAACGCATTATAGATATCCTCTCCTACTTTCTCATACAGATACTCTTTTGCCGTGATTTTGTCAAGCGGAGCAAGATCGATCTTTCGTGAACTGATCACAAAGAGTCCGAGCCTGCATTTCTGGAAAAATGTCAGGCAGGGATACTTCAGGATCTCCAGAGGCGTTGTGAGCGGGTGGAGTTTTCCGTTCATGTAATATCCGGTCGAACCTTTCAGCCAGATCAGATCGGATCTCAGACCGAGTTCATCCAGAAGGGAAAACAGATTTTTGTCGCCGGAAAAACAGTGGTGATAGAGGGTTTCGAGAGTATAGGTGTCGTTGTAGGTCTGAGAGGACATACAGCCGCCGGGAACTGTATTTTTTTCAAAAATAACGACCTCATGATCATCAGCAAGCTGCAAGCCGGCTGACAATCCCGCAAGTCCTGAACCGAGAATCCCTATCTTCATTGTAGTATAAGATAGCTTTGTATGATAAGAAAGTTTTTGGCAGACGTCGTCGTATAGTATGGAAGTCATATATATTCGATGACTTACATATATATCACAATTAAAGGTGTCTACAGTAAATGCGAGTGTTTTTTATAGGATTTGGACAAGCAGGAGGAAAGATCGTGGATATGTTCCTGGCACAGGACAAAAAGTTAGGATCCACGAGCTTCCGCGGTATTGTTATCAATACCGCCCGGACCGATCTGATGGGGGTAAAATACATCCCTATGGAAGATCGCCTTCTGATCGGCCAGACAATGGTCAAAGGCCACGGGGTCGGAACCGATAACGTAACCGGCGCCAAGGTGGCGGCTGATGAGATCGACACGATCATCAATGCGATCGACAAACGCGGGACCCATGATGTCGATGCATTCGTTGTTTGTGCCGGATTGGGCGGAGGTACGGGTTCCGGCGGAGCTCCGGTTCTCTGCCGTCATTTAAAACGTATCTATCGTGAACCGGTCTATGCTCTCGGAATCATCCCTGCTCCGGAAGAGGGGCGTCTCTATTCCCTCAATGCCGCCCGAAGTTTATCCACGCTGGTAAATGAGGCTGACAATGTCATCGTCTTTGACAACAGTGCCTGGAAGAACGACGGCGAGAGTGTGAAGAGTGCGTTCGACCGGCTCAATGAGGAGATCGTCCGCAGATTCGGCGTTCTTTTCCGTGCCGGCGAGGTGAATAAGTTCGGTGTCGGAGAGATGGTCGTCGACTCGAGTGAGATCATCAATACACTGCGGGGCGGAGGTATCTCTTCGGTCGGCTATGCAATCAGCGAGGCTATCCCCAAAGGCGGCCGGTCTTCATCGAAGTCGGGCGGCGGCCTTCTCGGCGGTCTTCTTGGCAAGAAGGACAAACGTCAGGAGCCCCACATCGATATAACTTCGAGCGAGGATAAATCCGCAAAGATCATCGGCCTTGTCCGCCGTGCGATGCTTGGACGGCTGACTCTCCCCTGTGATTACTCGACAGCCGAACGTGCTCTCGTTCTGGTTGCCGGCCCGCCGACGGAACTTGACCGCAAAGGCGTGGAGAAGTCCAAGAGCTGGGTCGAGGAAAATATTGCCGGCGTCGAGGTTCGCGGCGGCGATTATCCGGTCGACAGCGGCTATGTTGCGGCAGTGGTCCTGCTTGCAACGATCGGGAATGCTCCCCGCATTCGTGAGCTGATGGAGCTTGCAAAGGAAGCAAAGGAAGAGGTCGTGAGATCCCGTGAACGGGCCACTTCATCGATGTTTGAGGATGGTATCGATCCCCTGTTTGAATGAGGACACAATGAAGAAAATAACATATATATTATTGGCACTCCTGGTCTGTGCAATGTTTATCGGCACCGGATCGGCATTTACGTATACGAACGGAGCAACGATCGATCCGTCGGGATCTTTGAGTCCTGGTGAAGCGGTCACTGCATCTATGACCATATCTCTTCCAAAGGACAGTATCAGCACGTCGGGATCTCTTAAACTGACGACTGCCCTTAGAGACTCAACGCTTTGGACCGTATATGTCTACAAAGGCACGGTCGTCAACAATAAAACCAGTGAGGACGCCCTTATTACGACACTCTCCTCATCCAGTTTTGCCTATACAATCTCAGGATTCGTTCTGGATTACGACCAGCCGGTCACTCTGTATATCGCTTTGAGCGGGCTGATTCCAGAGAGTTTGAAAGGTCAGTCTATTACTGTTCTCAAAATAGATCAGGAGCCTACTGCTCCCCCTGGAGAATCGGCGACATACTCCTCCCCAACCCAGAAGGTCTATAATCCAGATGACTTTTCTGGCATGCTCGCGGAGACACAAGAACAGATCACCTCTCTTGAGTCTCGTGTTGCTACGTATACATCGTACGGGGTCGATGTCTCGTCCGTAGTTACAAATCTGGAGTCAGCAAAAACCTCTCTTGCGGCTGCAAAATCCGCGGGAACTGCAGATATTTCGGTCGCCAGCAAAAAACTGGAAGCAGCGACCACGTCTTTGACTGCAGCTGAAAAAGCCCTGTCTCTTGCCGGTCTGACTGCTATTAAAGCAAATACGGACGCCGTCGATCTCATCATCACTGAATTGTACGGCAAAGGCTGGGATACCGAAGCAAAACTGCTTGGAATTACCAATCAGGGTGTCAAAAATACCTATGATGTCGCAGCCATCTCCTATAACACCGGCGGTTCGCCAAATGTTGACGAGACCCTGAAAGCCTCGGAGCAGGCATTAGCTGACGGAACCGCGTATCAGGAAAGTGCTTCTGCTTCGCCTCTTGCCGCTGTCGGCAGTGTCCTTCCGATCGTCATCGTTATCGTGGTTTCCGTCCTGGTTGTCGTCGGCGCGATCATTTTCATTCGAAGACGCAGAGGCGGCTGGGACGAGCTTGGATAAAACCTAATTTTTGAGGAGTCTTCTCTCCTCTTTGACACCTTTTTTTGAAAAACAGTGATTTGATTTAGTGAAAGAGTTCGTCCATATACTCTACAGATCTTCCTTCCGACTCCTTCTTTGTAAAAACCGTGATCACATCGCCCGGCATGAAGGTGACGTTCCCGCTCGGGATGATCAGTTTGCCCCCCCTTCGAATGGCAATGTAGAGCATATCCTTCATATCCGAAACATCTTTCACCGTCCTGTTCACGCCTTTTGCCCCTTCGCTTGCCGTCACTTCGAAGATACTGCCGCCCTCGATCGATGCCAAAAGCTGGGTGTCAGGATTTTCCGACCAGAGATACAGGCTGCGTGCCACGATCTCATCCGGATTTTCACTGATCCTGACGCCGACTTCTTTGAACAGATCAGCATGTTCTTTCTGATTCACGATCGAAACGAGGGTTTTCACCGCATACTTCTTCGCAAGCCAGCAGGCCATCAGATTCAGCGCATCATCGCTGGTGGTCGCGACAAGTGCATCGGCCCGGTCAATGCCGGCATCCTCGAGAATGGCCTTATCGGTTGCATTTCCGGCGATTGCCAGAAGATCGTGGAGAGAAAGGATGTCTGCGCACTTCTCCTCATCCTTATCGATAACCACAACACTGTGTCCATTCTCCGACGCAATCCCGGCAAGACTTCTTCCGATACCGCCCAGACCAACGATGATGAGATACATGAAAAAACGTATGATGTCTGGTGGTATTATATCTATTCCCTGAAATATACGTATCTGATGAAAATCTGCGGCGTCGATGAAGCAGGCAAGGGACCGGTTCTTGGTCCGATGGTCACCGCAGGCGTTGTTGTTTCGGATCTGGCCGAACTTGCGGCGCTGGACATCAGAGACTCCAAAAAACTCAGCCCGAAAAAACGCGAGAGCCTGTTTGAAGAGATCACTGCTTCATGGCAGACATATACCGTTGTGCGAACTCCTCTCGAGATCGACTCACGCGAGGGTACGATGAATGCATTCACCGCTTCATGCCATGCGGAAGTTGTCCGTGCTCTTTGTCCCGATCTCATCTATCTTGACGCATGCGATGTGAATGCCTTGCGTTTTGGAGAAAATGTTCTTCGGTTGAGCGGCATCTCCGCCGGGGTCTGTTCCGAACACAAAGCAGACGCAAAATTTCCTGTTGTCGGAGCGGCAAGTATTGTGGCAAAAGTCACCCGTGACCGGTGTATTGCCGAACTAAAAAACGAGTACGGCGAGATCGGAAGCGGATATCCGTCAGATCCCCTTACGATCGCTTTTCTTACCGGATATATCCGTGATCACGGCGAAGCTCCGGCCTGCGCCCGCCGATCCTGGCAGACGGTAAAGGATATCATCAACCGATCTTCACAGACCGGCCTGGATGATTTCATCTAAGCAACCTCTTAATCTTTCACCTCCAATACATAGAGAATGGATCTGGGCTGGCTTATTCCGGTATTAATCGCAGTGATGATGTATGCCTGCATATGCTACGCCATCGTAAAATACAATATTCTCCCAAACACCTTCTCCTTCACGGGTCCGTTCCTGATGATCAAAACGACCCGTACCGGTATTTTTGACAAACTTTCCGGATGGAAGCGCCTTCTTCTCATCTATGGAAATGTCGGGGTTATTTTGACCATTCTCTGCGGCATCGTTGTTACGCTGCTTTTTGTCTTCACGGCATTCATGAGCCTTTTCATCGATACAGAGCCGATAGCTCCCCAGAATCTTCTCCTGATCCCGGGAATAAATGAGTATGTTCCCTCGACCTTCGCCGTTTGGTTTGGTCTCATTTTTGCGATGATCATCCACGAGTTCGGACACGGGATCCTTTCACGTGCGGAAAACATCAGAGTCAGATCCACGGGGATCCTTGCCTTCGTCATCCCGGTGGGTGCTTTTGTCGAACCGGATGAAGAGGACATCGCAAACTCTTCGCTTGGAACAAAACTCAGACTCTATGCGGCCGGGATCACGAACAATCTGGTTGTTGGGGGAATCTGTCTCCTTGGTCTCGTGCTTCTTCTTGGTCTCGTCGTCCCCGGGTCGTCCCCCTACGTGTATGGGGTGTACGAAGGCTATCCGGCCGACGAGGCAGGCGTAATGCCGGGAATGATCGTTTATTCGATTGACAACACATCCGTTTTCAGCCTCGCCGACATCTCCGCAGTTCTTGCAGCGACAAAGGTCAACCAGACGATCACCCTGCGTGGAGAATATCGCGGAACTCCTCAGACATATGACATTACGCTCACCTCGATCCCGAAGGATCTTTCTGATCGTCTTTTATCTCCGGGAGAAAACACCGGGTTTATCGGTGTTTCGTTCTCCGAACCGTCTGCCATAACGAATGCTCTGGACAAACTCATGTATCCGGACTCGCCGCTTCAGGCTGCCGGCTCCCTGCTGACCTTTGTGGTCTTACCCTTCTCCTCGATCGCCGGAACGGACGCGCTGAGTTTCCTTATGGTCGACAGTCCGGATCCTGCGATCCTTTCAGCTCCTTTTGCAGGTTTCTGGGAGATCATCCATATCCTCTCCTGGTGTGCCTGGATCAATATCCTTCTCGGCATATTCAATGCTCTCCCGCTTGGTCCGTTTGACGGCGGTCAGATGCTGCGTGAAAGTCTGCGATCCTGGTTTGTCAGCCGGGGAAAGGATGAGAAAACGGCATTCACCATTTGCCGGTCGGTTTCCTATGTTCTCGTCCTGCTGATCGTTATCCCGTTGGTTATGCCGTATCTTTTATAAGAGAAGATTAATTATCCCTCTACCTCACACATAACTATCATGAAGCGTATCGCAGTACTTGCGTCAGGCCGCGGATCGAATTTCCAGGCGATTCAGGATGCCCTTGCAGCAGGCAAAATCAATGGGGAAATCGTTGCTCTTTTGACCGACAATAGGGAAGCCTATGCGATCGAACGTGCAGATACTGCCGGTATTCCTGCAATTGTTCTGAATTACAAGGATTATACCTCAAAAGCAGAGTATGAACGTGACCTTCTTACTGCCATGCAGGATGTTGGGGCTGATCTTTATGTTTGTGCAGGGTATATGCGTATCATCGGTCCGGAGATCGCCCGGGAGTTTTCCGGGAAAATGATCAATATCCATCCGGCGCTTCTTCCGGCCTTTTCCGGTCTGCACGGGCAAAGACAGGCTTTGGAGTACGGCGTAAAAATAGCCGGATGTACTGTGCATTTCGTTGATGAAGGGCTCGACTCCGGCCCGGTCATTTTACAAAAGGCCGTCGAGGTCCTGGATGACGATGATGAGGATTCTTTGTCGGAACGCATCTTAGAGCAGGAACACATTGCGTATCCGGAGGCTGTTGCTTTGTTTTGCGCCGACCGTCTGGCGATCTTCGGCCGCCGGGTAAAAATTCTTCCCGAGGCAAACAATCAATAGGTCTCAGGTAGTATTGTATAAGGCATATTCCCTATGGCAAAAGCAGAGAAAGGCATCTCACCAAAAAAAATCGCTCTGGAACGGATCGATATTTTATTTGAGCGTGCAAAAGAGGCAGAGAACCAGCCTGAATTTTCATCCAGGTATGTCTCTCTTGCACGCGAGATGGCGATGAAGCAGCGTGTCCGTCTGACGAAAGGTCACCGGCGTTCCTTCTGTCCGTCATGTCATGCCTTCTTTGTTCCCGGCAAGAATCTCCGGGTCAGGATCCAGCACGGGAAGATCATCTATACGTGCGGTGTCTGCGGAGCAGTTACCCGTATCCCCCTCAATAAAAAAACCGAATCAAGGTGAAAAACAATCTCAGATATTACAGAATCCTATATCCAGACCCTGAAACCAACCATCTGGGTCGGTAAAAACGGCTACACCGATGATCTCCTTGCAGAGATACGCCGCCAGCTCGAAACACGCAAAGTTATCAAAATCAAATGGCTGCAGAGTTCGGACATGAAGACCGAGGAAGTGCAGGATCTTGCCAGTTCCGTCTCAGCAGAGGTCATCGCCGCGCGCGGGAGAATGGTGGTCCTTGGCGCGAAAAACCGCGGAAAGGTCTTAGAAGCCGGACCTGCGAGAAGAACGCCGCCGAAAAACCTCTCAGCCCGTGACAAGATCAAGTCTTCCTTCATGGGAAGGAAATAAAATCTCACTTTTTTCTAGCGAACATATATTATCTTACGACTCTAATTTATACAGACTGTTAATGTCATCTATTGCGGAAAAGTTCCGCAGTGAAGCATGTCTCCAACATGCGGCATACAGTGAGGATTGTCAATGACTACAGTGTTTGATATTCCGGCAGACTTACTCCTCGCAAAGGTAGCAGACGAACTCAAGAATGAGTCAGTCATCAAAGCACCCGAGTGGGCAGAGTTCGTCAAGACGGGAGTACACAAGGAGATGCCACCGGAAAATCCAGACTGGTGGTATGTTCGTTCCGCAGCAGTGCTGCGCAGAATTTACGTTGACGGCCCGATTGGAGTTGAGCGCATGCGCTCCGTTTACGGCGGTGTGCAGGACCGCGGTTCCAAGCCGTCCCACTTTAGAAAAGGCAGTGGAAGCATTGCCAGAAAAGTCATGCAGCAGCTCGAAGCAGCCGGCTACCTCGAAAAGGTGACTGGCGGCAGAAATGTCTCTGCAAAAGGCCGCAAATTCCTCGACGGCGTTGCTTATTCCTTAAAGGATCAGGCAGTCGAGACTGCGCCCGGACTTGCAAAGTATTAAAATTACATATTGATCAATTCGAGGTGATTCAAGAATGGGAGACGATGAACTCGCAGAGATCCGCCGTCAGCGTATGATGCAGATGCAGCAGCAGCAGATGGCGGAACAAGATCAGATCCAGCGTCAGCAGCAGATGCAGGCACAGATTCAGTCTGTACTCATGCAGGTTATGGAGCCTGAAGCTCGGGAAAGGTTGAACACTATCCGGCTGACAAAGCCTGAGTTTGCCTCTTCCGTCGAGCAGCAGATTGTATCTCTCGCCCAGTCTGGACGCCTGCGTAATAAGATTACCGATGAACAGCTCAGACAGCTGTTAACTCAGATAGTTCCGCAGAAGAAGGAATTCAATATCCGCAGGGTCGGATGAAAGCAGGGGTGCTCTACAGCGGCGGTAAAGACAGCAGTCTTGCCGCGGTTCTCTTATCAAGAGATTATGATGTGGAGCTTTTGACCTTTGTCTTTAATGAGACCCGCGTTGTGCCTTCTATCGAGGCGGCGGCAAAGGAAACCGGTTTTCCCTGGAAGAAACTGGTCTTTGCGCCAGGTTTCCTTGATGAAGTCGTGGACCAAATCGTTCACGACGGACATCCTGCAAATGCTATCAACGAAATCCACCGACGGTCCCTCTGTGCTGCAGCGCAGGAATATGAGGTGGTCGCCGACGGAACCCGACGAGATGACCGGGTTCCGATGCGGACACAGTCTGAAGTGCAGAGTCTTGAGATGAAGTACGGGGTGAGTTATATCCGCCCTTTGCTTGGCATCGGAAAAACAGAGATCATCCGGCTGGCGGAGAAGTTCTTTGAGATCGCCTACGGCGAAACCGGAACGATCCCCAACGGTGACTTCGAAAACGAGATCAGATCTGAAATGACCCGGAGAGGAATAGACTTTACGTCTCTCTTTCCGAAAAATCATGAACAGTCTCTGGTCATCAAGAAAAAAATGGTGAATGAACCATGAGCAAACTTACCAAAAGCCGTAAGATTCGTCTTGCAAAGGCAACCCAGCAGAACCGCCGTGTTCCTGCCTGGGTCATGATCAAAACCAAGCGCACTGTTGTGTCGCATCCAAAGAGACGCAACTGGAGACGCAGCACTCTGAAGGTGTAAAAAAATGGTAGAAGTGCAAAAAGAACAGGTATACGTGATCCCGCTCCGCGATGTTAAGCGTGTTCCGTGCTACAAGCGTGCAAACGCAGCTATCAAAGACATCCGCGGCTATCTCGAGCATCACATGAAGAGTGATGACGTTAAACTCGACAAGAGCATTAACGAACTCGTATGGGCGCGCGGATCCCAGAAACCGCCAAGACGTATTCGTGTTCGGGCAATGAAGTTCGAAGACGGTCAGGTCCAGGCAGAACTTGCTGAGGAATAAATGGACCCGACCCTGTCATTGAATGGTGACCCGAACATCGGCGTGTATGCCCGTGTCTTTGAAGATCTTGCCGTAGTCCCGGTCGAAGCTCCAAAAGAGTTCCGGGACAAAATAGCGGAAGCTTTGGATGTCGAGGTTATCGAAACCTTCATCCAGGGTTCCTCTGTCATAGGTCTCCTCCTCACAGGCAACTCCCGCGGATTTGTCGTTTCCGGTCTCATTCAGGATTCAGAACTCGAAATCCTTCAGGAGTACGGCGACTGCCTGCTTCTTGGAGAAGAGATGAATGCGGCAGGGAACGTAATTCTGACCAATGATTCGTTTGCTGTTGTACATCCTGACATGTCGTCTGCGATGCGCGAAATGGTGGCGGATTTTCTGAAAGTCAAGATCATCCCGATGTCCTTTGCCGGAGTCGGAACGGTCGGCATGACGTGTGCCTGCACAAACGCAGGCATCCTTCTGCCGGCAAGAAGCAGCCCCGAAGAGATCGAAAAACTGGAACGCAGCATCGATAATGCTGATTTGGCAATCGGAACCGGATCCGTAAACATGGGTTCGGGTCTGATCGGCACCGGTCTTCTGATCAACAGCAAAGGATATCTGGCAGGTAACGCTACCACGGGCTATGAACTTGGTAGAATCGAAGATGTATTTGGATTCTTGTGAAAAAATTATTTTTTCACGAGTTGAGCATGCTTTGCAAGAAGTATGCGATTTCTGTGAGGTGAAATAAATGCCGAAATTCGAGGTAAAGGGCACATTCAAAAACGATGGAAAGATGAAGCCCTTCACAAAAACAGTCGATGCACCTTCCGAGAAGCTTGCAGGAGAGTTTACTCTTGCAACGATTGGAAGCAAGCACAGACTCGAACGCAAGTATATTACCATTGACTCTGCAAAGGCTATTAATGGCGAGTAATACTGATCAGGCATCCCTGGAGCAGGAGGTCCGCTCCCTCCAGGCATATGCCAATGAATATTCCCAGCAGTTTGAACTTCTGACCCAGCAGCTCCGGTTCATCGAATCGGCACGCGGGGAAGCATTTGCGTCTATCGAGTCGCTTGAAGCTTTCCGCGGTCTGGAAGGAGATGTCCCCACGCTTCTCAATCTTGGAGGAGGCGTATCGGTTCACGCAACCGTTACCGACACCAAAAACATCATGGTGGGAATCGGCGCAGGCATCACGGTCGAAAAACCGGTCGAAGACGCGGTCACGTTCCTTCGCGACCGGGTCACTGAGATGGATGCATCCGCAAAACGGCTTTCCGAATCTCTTGGAAAGCTTCAGGAACAGATGCGGGCCGTTGAGCAGAGAATGCAGGAAATCTATTCTCAGACTCAGCACCGCTGAACTTCTCTTTTTTTCATTTCTGTTCATCATCACGAAAAACGCCCAAACGTTTCAAAAAAAAGAATGTTATCTTCTTCTGATCAGCAGGAAAGCGGCCGCAAGACCAAAAAGCAGCCCGGCCGGCAGGATCGGTGACTTTGCGCTTCCGGTGTCCGGGAGATCAGGTTCTTCAAGATAAAACGCGTCATCGTCAAGATAATCATCCAGTTCAGCGACCCAGTAACACTTTTCCTCATCCAATGCTGTTCTGACAAGTTCCGCCGCCGGATCCTCGCCGAAGGTAAAACGATCCGCGGAATATACCGTTTCGACCGACTCCTCCTCTTCGTTGTAGATCTCAAGAAGCGGGGTAAACACATCGCCCGGTAAAATTCCCGTGTCTCCCCAGAGATTCGTACGCGAATACCAGCCGTCTTCGGATACGGATTCAACAAACATATCTGTCGTCTTCATCGCGTCCATATCAACAACGGCAGTGATCACCGACGGGACAGTTGTCTCCTTTCCGCTGACCGTTCGAGTCATACTGCCGTAGATCAGATAGACACTGCTGAGAGAATCCTGCTCAACGAACGAATACGCATACTTCATCGTAACAAACACATCAGAGCTTTTCCCCTCGCCGCCGAGAACAAACCATGTCCCGTCCCAGTCCGGATCATCATACTCCCCGCTTGGAACAGAGATCCAGAGCCCGCCGCCCGAGGGAACATAGGTCTCTTCAAGAGGCGTCTGACCGATGATGAGATACTGTCCGTCCTTCAGATACAGATAATCGGCAAACACGATCGTCATCTTGGTTGGATCGTTCACCACGATCGTCCGGCTGTCTGCACTGCTGCTCCTGTATTGGGCGCCAGGCTTTGCAGGGCTGCCGGCTGTGTTCATATATGTTGAAAAATACTCGTACCAGCCGTTTCTTCCAAATGTTATGCTTCGTGGAAACTCGCTGACAAACTCCTCCCGCGGCGCCGCGATCGACACGCCGTGTGCAGCGCTGAAATGGCCTGAGTCTTTTGTCATAAGCACATAATCCCGCAGGGCAGTCTGCAGATCTCCGGCTGCTGTGTGCAGGGAACTCCCCTCTTCGGTGTTGGTCAGGATCTGATCCGCAAATGCATAGAGATCTACCGAGGTCACCGTTGAGCCGTCATCACTCCTTCCATACCCCTGGATAGTTGTGTAGATCCCGCTAAGCGCAGCAAGAGAATCGGCATCGTCAAGAACCTCCCGAAGGGAATGCCCGAGCGTGTCCAGAGAAGAAACAACAGACGGTGTTTTATCGAGACGGACAAGAGAGAATGTTTTTGCATCCCCGTCCTGAACCGAAATAAACGACGTGATGATCGTTTTTCCAAAATCCTCCGGGGTCATTGAAGGATCACTGGAAAGCGCTTTGCCGATCCCGGCATAATTGAGTCCGTCACCCGGCACATTCTCCTCTGACGCCGCCAGATAATCCGCATACGGATGCAAGGCGTCCGCCACCTCAAGCGACGCCATCAGACAGGCGTCAAATATGATCATGTCATACTTTTTGGCGGCGGAAAGACCTTTCTGCAGATCCTCCACGCTCATCCAGGTATCCAGCAGTTCGTTCGCGCCAAATCCCTCATACCCTCCGCCGTGATTCCAGAAGATCAGGTATCTGCTGGCTGAGGTGAGTCCCTCATCGGCAGCATAGGCGTCTGCATACGCCAGACCCTTTGCCAGCGCACCCGGCGAGGAGATATCCAGATCCGGAATGCGGGTCAGAACAAACTCTGTCGGCGTGGCCGGATTCCCGTCGGACCCTACCTCACCGTCAAGAAGATCCTTTTTCAGAAGTTCCAGATTGGTAACGGCAAGACCGTTGTCCCATCCGGTTTTGTCAGCCCCCCCGTAAATAACGATAATATCGCCAATATCCGGATCCCAGCTGCCTGCAAGATCCTGTAAATTCTTTGATCCGTAATGATCCTGCGATTCCAGATCGGAACCGACCATATAGAAAACAAGATAATTCTCATTCGATGCTGAAACCGGCAGGATCATCGCAGAAAGGATAAGCACGATAATTCCTCCAAGGATCAGCGTTTTTTGAAACACGCCGCCCGCTGTCATTTGTACTTCACTCTACGGTCTAAGTATATGAGCGTATTCCTTTGCGGAACTAACAGAGAGGAATTTATATTCACAGGACCGAATGAATAGATAATGTTTGAAGGACTGAAAAATAAACTCGGCCTTGGGAAGAAAAAAACCCCGGCGCCTGAGACGGAAGTGCCCGCTCCCGCCGCCCATACCATAGCAAAGCCCGAGCCGGAGGAGAAAAAAGCCCCGGGCTTCCTCAATAAAATCAAAACCCTTGTCGTAGAACATGAGTTTGTCCTTTCCGAAAAAGATATCGAGGAATCGCTCTTCGAACTCCAGATGGTCCTCCTGGAGTCCGACGTAGCTTATCCCGTCGCCGAGGCAATCACAGAGCACATGAAAAAAGAGCTCGTCGGCACGCACAGGAAACTCCGCGAATCCGCTGACGATGTCGTCACGGACGCTCTCAGACATGCGATCGAAAAGGTGCTTGGTGAAGGATTCGATCTCGTCTCCTATATTAAAAACCATGAAAAGCCGGTCAAGATCCTCTTCACCGGGGTAAACGGGACCGGGAAAACAACTTCGGTCGCCAAGATCGCCCACTATCTTCAGAGTCAGGGACTCTCCGTCGTGGTCGGAGCCGGCGACACGTTCCGTGCCGGGGCAATCGAACAGATCCGTGTCCACTGTGAAAGACTTGGCATCAAACTCATCGCCCATCAGGAAGGAGCCGATCCCTCGGCCGTTCTCTACGACACCGTTGAGTATGCCAAAGCCCACAAGACGGATGTTGTCCTCGCCGATTCGGCAGGCCGGTTCCACAACCGGGTCAATCTCATGAACCAGCTGGAAAAGATCAAACGGGTGATGAAACCCGATCTCGTCTTCTACGTGGACGAGGCCGTAGCCGGAAACGACGCAGTTATACGTGCCGAAGAGTTTGAAAAGACCGTCTCGACAGACGGCGTCATTCTCACCAAAGTCGACATGGATCCAAAAGGCGGTGCTGCCATCTCGATCGCCTACACGATCGGCAAACCGCTCGTTTTTCTCGGAGTCGGGCAGGGGTATGATGATATGAAACCGTTCACCCCTTCACTGATCATTGATGAAATATTCGGAGATGACTAACATGGGACTCGACACACTTTCCAACTCACTCAAAGACGCGATGAAGAAACTCGCCGGCAAAACGGTCATCGACCGTGCCGCCGTCGATGAACTCGTCCGCGATCTCCAGAGAGCCCTGCTCTCTTCTGACGTCAACGTTAAGCTCGTGATGGAGCTGTCCAAACAGATCAAAGCCCGATCACTGGACGAGACGCTCCCCAAAGGGATCAACGCCCGTGAACATGTACTCAGGATCGTTTATCAGGAGCTGGTCAACCTCGTCGGGAAAGAAGCCGAGTTCTCCTTAAAACCGCAGAAGATCCTGATGGCCGGTCTGCAGGGTTCGGGTAAGACCACCACGACCGGAAAACTCTGCCGCTACTTCCAGAGAAAAGGTCTGAAAGTAGGGGCGATCGGCGCCGACAACTTCCGGCCCGGAGCCTATGCCCAGCTCGAAACGCTCTGCAAAAAGATCAATGTCCCAAGTTACGGCGATCCAAAGGAGAAGGATGCTGTCAAAATCGTCAAAGACGGACTTGCCGCCCTGAAAGACATGGATGTCGTCATCGTCGATACCGCCGGACGTCATGCCCTGGAAGATGATCTGATCGATGAGATCACAGAGGTCAATGCGTACCTCAAACCCGATCACCGCTGGCTCGTCATCGACGCGGCTCTTGGTCAGGCGGCCCGTGATCAGGCAAAACGGTTCCATGAAGCGATCGGGATCGACGGTGTTATCGTAACCAAGATGGACGGTACGGCGAAAGGAGGAGGCGCTATGTCAGCTGTCGCCGAGACCCAGTCGGGGATCGTTTTCATCGGTAACGGTGAAACGATCGATGATCTCGAACGGTTCGATGCAAACGGATTCATCTCCCGCCTTCTTGGGATGGGCGATCTCAAAGCCCTCGTCGAAAAGGCTGAAGAGTCCATCAATGCCGAGGACGTCGACGTCAATGCCATGCTTCGGGGTAAGTTTACCCTGAACGATATGTACAAACAGCTCGAAGCGGTTCAGAAGATGGGTCCGTTAAAACAGGTCCTATCCATGCTGCCGATGGGCAACATGAACGTTCCGTCCGACGCGCTGGAAGGGACTGCCGACAAGATGAAAAAGTTTAGGATCATCATGGACTCCATGACGCCTGAGGAACTCGATGAACCATCGCTCATCAACACGTCCAGAATGATGCGGGTCGCCAAAGGGTCCGGTTCAACGATCGAAGAGGTCAGGGATCTTATCAAATACTATAAGATGATGCAGAAAACCCTGAAAGGATTCAGAGGAAACAGGATGGCGATGGGGAAGATGATGAAACAGATGCAGAAAGGCGGCATGGGACCGATGGGTCCGATGTAAAATATCTTTTTTGAATAGTAGTTACGCGGTGCGATCTTAACTGGAAAAAACAGTAGTTCGTATTAGATGTACTTCGGTTTCGTGTACGACATTCTTTTTGACACAAGAGAAAAAACCAACCGCGAATCGGCGCGAATCCGCCCTTCGGGCGATATGAATCGGATTTGCTTATCCTCACTCTCGCAATCCAGCTTCGCTGTCTTGCTCGTCCCTTCATCGGGACCGTTAGGGCAAATCCTGTCGGCGCCCCAGCGCCTCCCAACTGATCTATCTCTTCCTCATTTTGAGACCACAACGCGTAAGTCCTATTCAAAGATTCTTTTAATGATTGGGGATTGGACGAGAGAGAATCCTCTCACGGGAGGCGCTGGGGCGCCGACAGGATTTGCCCAAACGGTCCCGATGAAGGGACGAGCCGTCGTGTTGATAGCGGGTTGGACGCTGAAAGCGGACAACCTTAGCGGAGCAAGGCTTTGCCTTGCGACTAGACACGACGGGCGAGAGTGAGGAAAAGCAAATCCGATTCATATCGCCCGAAGGGCGGATTCGCGCCGATTCGCGGTTGGTTTTTCTCAGCTTTCCACACTCAACAAATTCCTTCCCGAATTGGAGCCACACCAACACCGCGTAATTCCGATTGAAAAAAATTATGCTTTGGTATAGGTCAGATTATAACTGTCCAGCCCTGTTCCATTATCCAGTATAGTAAAACCGATCAGCGCCTCTTTGTAATAATTGATATACATATCCTCTTTGTACGGATACCAGACCATCTCCCACGGCGGTTCGGTCACGCCGTTTTGATCCGTCCAGAGCGAAACACCGGTATTGTCTGGATAGATCTCGTTGGTTATGGTATAGAGCATCCCGTTATATTCATACGCTTCGACGGCCGTCCATGTTCCGGGATATCCGCTGTCGGCATCGCTCCCTTCCCGTACAAAGACCCTTCCTTCTTCATCAGAGGCAAGCGTTCCGTTTTCTGACACGGTCGTCAGCCAGGAGTCATAAGCATAGGAAAATGTGCCGTCGTCGTTTTCGATCCAGGAGATATTTGAGACATATCTGCACCCGTTTGCGTAGACCCAGGTCTCTGTTCCTTTTCTGTCCGGCGTGAACTCCACAATGATCCGTGTCACATCAGGCGAAGGAACGGGCAGCCCCGAGATGTCTTCACTCGTCCAGATCCCGATGATATCGTGCGGGCTGATCACACATCCTGCCGAACAGAGTACTGCTGCTAGGACGGCAAGGGTGAGTATGCTCAGTTTCATGACTATATTAATAGATCCTTTCGCATCTTATATCTGTCGGAGAAGGAAATTTTGCGTCATTTTTTGTACCAAAAATGAGTGTTTACTTACAATTGATGGAGATTATCTCTCCTTAAACCAGATATATTGTCCGCCTGGAAAATTTATTTGTTAAACACACCCGGGTCAGTACACTACTCTCTCCCGTCATCACTCCCCTTTTCCGGCTATCTCCTCCCTGATCCCGAATAAATACTCCTGAGCATAACCGGCATACTGCCCGAAATGGTCTCTTGCAAATGTTCCGGCCTTATTATACGAGAGTTTTTGCGCTCCGCCGAGATACTTCGTCCTAAGGATCCTCTCGATCCATACATCGATCGGAAACGCCTCATACTTTTCAAATGCAAACAAAAGCACACAGTCGGCGACCTTCGGTCCGACGCCCGGCAGCGTCATCAGTCTCTCTTTCGCTGAAAGGTAGGGCAGACGCCTGATCTCATCTGCCCAGCGGGGATTTTCGGCCGCCGTCTTTGCCGCTTTGCAGATGTAGGTATCCCGGTACCCGACTTTACATGCCCGAACGGAACAGATCTCCTCGGCGGCGAGCCGTTCCGCTTTTGGAAACGTGTAAAACACGGAACCGTCCGCCTCGACTCTTCTCCCGTAACTCTTTGAAAGATTCTCGATACGCATCGTGATCCCGGGAATATTCGCACACGTCGCACAAATATACGAAATCAGACACTCCCAGGGATCCTGCCTGATGATCCGAAGACCCCGGCACGTTTCGATCGCCGCATGGATCAGCGGATCCGTATCGATCTCATCCAGAATAGTGTTCAGGGGGACATCCAGTCCGAAGTATCTGACGAGTTCCTCCTCTGCGGGTCCTTCGTACTGCAGCTGTTCTCCTTCCTGCCGGACCTTCCAGACCTTGTCTTTGACCGGCGCATACCAGAATCCGTTCTGCTTTTGCCAGCGAAATGCCTGCCCGCAGGAAACGGTCAGATCCAGCTGAAAAGGGATATCTTCAAGAGAAAATGTCTGCATAAAAAAAAGTTATTCTTTGAGCATCAGAATGCCCAGAAGAACTGCGCCAAGACCGCAGAGTGCGAGAACGAGTCCGAATCCTCCCAGTACGAACTGAATGAACAGATCAAGGTTGAACCATATGCCAAGAATACCTAAAGCGAGAAGAATAATACCTACGATCAGTGTGATAAGTCCAGTTTTATCCATGATACTATGTACTCGGTTTTTGCATATATGCATTGCGTCCCTGTTCTTTATTCCATGTGCAGAAGTATTCTATACTCTTCACAGCAAAAATAGACCATAACCATTCTTTCGGATATTATGAAGAAGAAGACAGCTGACGACGGAGTCGCCGAGGTTATCGGTTTTGTACTGATCATTGCTTTGGTCGTGTCAGTTGCAGCTGTCTGGATCCTCTTTTATATCCCGGCTCAGGGGCAGGCGGTCGAAACAGAACACGCCCGTCTGGTTACAGAAGAGATCGCTGATGTCAAATACGGGATCGATCTGCTGTGGATGAACGGCAAGACCGGTACAAACGCAAGCCGGGTCATCTCCCCGTCCCCGGTCCAGGGAACGGATCTGTCCGGTCTGCTGTTTTTATCTCCGCCCCTTGGCACAGGTACGGTCACCGTGAGCAACGGGACGGCATTTTGGATAAATAGAAGTGGTCAGACCCCTGTCCCGGTTTCTTCTCTTAAAATAACCTTTAACTCGGCGAATTATTACGCGAAGGATCTTCGCATCGTGTATGAAGGGGGAGCGGTGTTTCGGGGACAGAAAAATGAGACGCAGTATGTGATCCTCCCTCCCTCTTCCGGGAACACCAATCTGGTTCTCGTGTGTGTCCCCGCAAACTACACCGAACAGCAGATCCTTGGAAATATCCCCCTCAGTCTTACCTACAAATATCTTGGAAATCAAACCTACTCTACTGCAAATGTATCATTGTACAAGCCCGATCCGGCCAGTCCCTGGAATGCATTTCTCGGATCGTTCGATAAAGTGACCGTCGTCAGATATGATGTTGAGGTAAGGGGGCTGCAATGAACAAAAATGCGGATCCAGGTCTTTCTGAAGTCGTCAGCGTGGCCCTTATCCTGACGGTCCTGATTATTACGATCGCGATGACGGCACTCATTGCTCTTCCCGTCATGGGGACCAATGCGGACCGGGTGCACAACGGGGATGTTCTTCTGGAGTTTTGTCAGATGAAAGCTGATATGGATACCGTCTGGCTGTCCAATTCAACCAATATCACCCGTCAGGCGGTGTTCACGCTCTCGCCCGCCGCCGACCGGACCGAGATCACCGTCTTTCCCAATCTGTTATCAGCGGCGTCATTTGGCAGAGTAACGCTGACGTACGGCGAACAATTCGGACCGTACGCCGCCGTCAGTCTCAACTACACGTCGTCCAATATGTATGACGAGGATATCGCGGTCAGCTATGCAGGCGGCGCGCTTCTTCAGAACGGCCGGATCCTTCTTCCCGGTTCAGGTGTTGGATCGGGCAGATATGTCGTTGTGGTGAACAAAACAAACGTCCCTGAGATGTCGATTGCCGGCGCCGGAGTCGTGACGCTGAATTACCGGCTGGAAGAGATCATCCACCCGGCACCCGGTTCAGCTGATACGAATCATCTCTGTGTGTTTTGGATGGAGCTTCGGTGAGTATGATGGAGAAACGTGATTCCGGTCTTTCTATAGCCGTCGGATTTGTGATGATCCTTTTAGTCATAGCGATGATCATCGGGATGTGGGCGGTCGTCGGCGTTCCTGAGCAGATCAGAGATGCCGAGGAGTATCACGCGATAAAGGTGACGAATGCATTTCTGGATTATAAGATCGCCGTTGACAGTCAGCGGACCCCGGAACTTACCGGGTCAAAAGTCAGCATGCTTATCCCGGCAGCATCCGCCTATGCCGACGGAGCCCTCTTTATGGAAGAGGGTGTTGGAACGCTACGTGTCGATGTCGACGGCACGCCATATAGCACCACTGAAATCAGCCGGCTGTATGCGACGTTTGGAACGACGAACACCCGGATCGGTTATGAGGCGGGAGGAGTGTATAGAAATGATTACGGGCATGCCGCCTGGGTGACGCCGCCTTCACTTACCATAGAAAATTCAGACCCAAATGTCTATGTGAACATGGTCGTTCCGAAGATGCAGGGGTCATTTGCGGTCGGCAGTTCCGAAGGGATCCCGGTGGATACTGGCTTAATCTCCGTTATCACACCCGTAGATATATCAACCAATCAGATGATTGTCATAACCTACACGGCCGATGAACAGTGGGATGCTAATCTATGGAATACCTTTTTCTCTGAAACAGAACTAAAGTATCTGAATGCAGGTGTGGATATCGTGAATGATTTTGACTTATCTGCCAATACTACATGGCTGGAAATTTCCCCCTCGGCGGGTGGAGATATTTATCTGAACGTTATCACCCCGGCGTATATCGTAGATGTCAGGGGGTCCTGATATGAAAAATGAATCAGGTGTCTCCAGTGTCGTCGGCGTTGTTCTTCTGCTGCTTCTGGTCGTTCTCGCCGCTTCGGTGATCGGCGTTACCCTGTCAATGGCCACGCAGAACGCAGCTGAGAGTACGCCGAATGTTATTTTTACTCCTTCGGCCAGTTCCCAGATGCTGTATCACAGCGGCGGAGATATTTTGTACAAAAACCGGCTGGTGTTTTATGACAATGGTGTGGATATAACAGGTCTGACGCAGATCGACGGTGATAATGCCTGGACCGTGTGGCGTACAGGTCAGGCGGTCCAGTTACCTGGAAGTTATTCTGTCAGCAATCTCACTATAATTGCTCTGGATAATCTGGGCCGTGAACAGCTGCTCTATCGTGGTTCGGGCGTACCAACGACACCTTTGCCGACCCCGACAACGCCTACTCCGACCGTGACTCCGACAACGCCGACACCCACTCCGATAACACCTACTCCGACGATAACACCAACGCCGACTCCGGAACCAACGCCCAACCCGTATTATACCGTCGGCAGCGATCATGCTGATGGGTTTGCGACGGTTGGGGAGTTTGTCGAGTCGCTCAACAACTGGTCGAACGCACTGTATGGGGAGGATGTGGCCATGTGTAGTGGCAATGATATCGCCTTCTTTGGTGATGTCCCGATTGGCCGTGAACCGATTCTTATCACGGAGGGGATGGGGACGGTCACCCTAAATATTCTTGGTTCGGGCAGTCTTTCAGAAGTGCAGTTTACCCGTGCACCGGGATATGAAGGTGAACTTCTTGTGATAGCCTCGGCTGCTGAGCTGAGAACCACTGGTGTAAAACTACTAACCCTTGATGGGATGGGTCATGGTGCTGCTCCTCTCCTCTCCATAACGTCTGGTGGGTCTTTGGACGTGCATCAGAATCTCGCATTGATAAATAGTACTAATCCGACAGGAAATGGCGGGGGGTTATATAATGAAGGTGATGTCCAGGTTAGTGTAAATCTAATTATGTATAATAATACTGCAAATAATGGCGGTAGTATCTATAATCGTGGTGATATCACCATTTCTACTTCCATTGTTATCAGAGACAGTGTTGCGTTAGAAAATGGTGGCGGTATCTACAACGAAGGTCAGCTTTCTGCTCCGGCTTCGATAACCGTATCAGGCAATACTGCACGAAATGGCGGTGGCGTGTATAACTCTGGAACGTCTTTTAGTATCACTAAGTGCGACATTTATGACAATGTGGCTTCTGAGAAAGGTGGCGGTATCTATAATGCGGGGAGTAACACCGTCACTATTAACAACGGAAATGCAAAAGTCTATAATAATAGTGCGACAGACGGCGGCGGTGTATATAATGCGGGCATACTCAGCGGAGGGTTCCCGATCACGCACAACACTGCATCCGGAAAAGGTGGTGGAATCTACAACACGGGTACACTCGCCTTCTCGAGTGGTACTCAGCCTGTCTTAGATAATTCTGCGACGTATGGGGGCGGTGTCTATAATGAAGGGACCATGACGACAAAGGGATCTATCTCAGGAAATACTGCATCTACCTCCGGTGGAGGGGTTTATAACAAAGGTACGTATACGTTTTCTTGGACCTCTACTACTAATAGTAATGAGGCGCAGTATGGGGGCGGGATCTATAATACAGGTACAGTTCCGTTCTATGGTGGAAGTATATCTGGTAATACTGCCACAATTCAGGGTGGTGGACTTTACAATACTTATTCATTTACGTTAGGCGGAGGAAGCTCAATTACTGGTAATACGGCTCCCCTTGATCCTAATCGTTATGGATAATAGCTGAAAAAATCCGCGAAACATATACTATCAGTCCACTTGGAATCAATGTAGGATGATGTTGTGATATAAAATTAATTTTTATGTAGTGATGAATACTTCAAGGCACTCCTTTTTTTAACTCTTCACTCCAAAATAAGAAAAGTTTAGAGAACTCGTATGAGCTGGAAGAGAATTATGACAAAACTCCATATTACCGACACAACGCTCCGTGACGCTCATTATTCACTGGCGAAAACGTGTATGCGGACCGAAGACATGATCGGTCTCGCCCGTGAGATGGGAAAAACCGGCTCTCATTGGGTCTAGCATCTAATGTGGGGCAAGTGTTCGGTTTTTCACTTGAAATGGTATGTATTATACAAAATTGCAATTATAAATCTGCGTATATCTCCTCAGAAATGTTTATCGTTGGTTTGATCAAATATATTGTACTTACCATGAAACGTCAGATAGACAATGACGATGGCGTATCTCCTGTTATCGGCACGATTCTTCTTGTGGCGCTGACCGTTGTGCTGGCAGCTCTCGTTTCGGCCTCTGCCCTGGGGATGGCGTCCGGGATTCGGACGAGCCATATCATCGGCGTGAGTGTTGATCCGGGAGAAGAAGGAGAGCTTCTTGTTACTGTTTTCTGCGGGGATGCCGACGATCTTAAGACGATCACGGTGTATAACGGTTCCAGGTTCGTCGATGTGGTGCCTTTTTCTTCGGTCGGCACGCCGCTGAGTTTTAAAAATCCGGCGTCTCTGGCGTCCGGGAAGGCCGATATTTCGGTCGTCGGCAGGTTTAAGGACGGAAATCAGACCCTCTATTCGGGGACTGTTGTTATCAAATAAGGGGAGGCGGGGTTCTGCCATCCACAACGGGATGATGCACATAACCGCCTGATGCGCGAAAAACCCTGGTCTTCTTTTTTACCACCATACCTGAGTATTTATCCAAAAATACGTTCAAATCTGTCGGACAATTTGTTCTCTGTCCGATAGTATTATGATATATTGTATCGTTTTATTACATGCATATTATGAAAGTAAGTACAAAGAAAAACGACGGAGTATCCCCGGTCATCGGTACGATCCTCCTTGTGGCAATCACGGTTGTGCTTGTCGCCATCATCTCGGCTGTCGTCATGGGTATGACCGGCGGGATCGGAACAAGCCATGTAGTTGGCGTGAAAGTAGTTCAGGGCGACGCTTCTAACACCACCGCTTCTTCTCCTGGCGCATCGTTACTCGTGACCATCACCGGCGGCGATACAACAGGTCTGACTAATCTTACCGTTTACAACGGATCGAATCTGGTCAATGTATCGACCGCGACCCCATCCGTAGGTCAGCCAATATCCTTCCAAGGTACGGCAGGTAATGCCAGCAAGTTGAACGCAAGTACAGCCTCAATCTCCGTCGTCGGCACCTTCCCGGACGGCAATCAGACCATCTACACCGGCACGATCAATCTGATATAACCTCACTTTGTGAGGTTTATCCCAATCTTTTTTTTTCTTACAGGTTTTTACTCGCAGCGCTCTAAATCAAAAACTGTACATCTCCGCTGATTTCCTGTGCTGAACACCATCCCGCCCTTCCGCAAAACCCCCCGTCACAAAATCATCATGACCTGGGATATTCTCTGAAATCCTTCCCTTTACCGGCAAAAACGTATTTGACGATACTTGTCACCTACTTGTCGAATCGTTTGACAACAAAACAAACCCCATATCTTCCTTGAAATTGAAAAATACCATATATTATAATTATAATTA
>NZ_SIJA01000009.1:0-1177 GCF_012062385.1 Methanocorpusculum sp. GPch4
CACGCGGGTGAGCGAAGTCGAACTTCAGGGCCGGGTCTGCGAAACAGATCTTGATCAGCGGGGAGAGGGTCCATGCATCGCCGCGGCCGAAGTGGGCGGATGCTGCGATGGCTGCGTATTCTCCCTGGTGACCGACGTTCATTGCATAGTTCGGGTAGTTTGGTCCGCGGAACTCGCCGATACAGCCTTCATCAGGTCTGATGGAGAGTGAGTTTGCGGAACCGCACTGGTCCTGCAGATCGTAGCCGAAGAAACCAAGTCTGGACCAGCCGTCTTTGTGCAGAAGCATGGACAGATACCAGCCGTTGAGACCGGCGTTGGAGTTTCCGGTTGCAATCGACGTGGAGATACCGGATGCTGCTGCAAGAACGGCTGCACGCTGGGAACCGCCGAAGTGGTCTTCCATCATGGTCGGGAACTGTTCATACTGCTCCATACCGTAAAGGTTGACTTCGGTTGCGATGTCGTTGACAACTTCCTGGGTTGCTTTGACTTTGTCTTTTGCGTTCGGATTCTTGGTGTCGACCTTGTACTTGTCGTGGAGGTAGTCCATTCCGTAGTAGGTGAAGTCATCAAGGATGTTATCCGTGTAGGCTGCTGTTGCATACTGGGTGAAACCGACACCGCCGGACATATAGGATCCGAGCCAGATCTGGTCGAAGAGCATGGCGCCTGCTGCGACATTTTCCAGGGAGGCTTTTGCCGGGTCGTTCGGGTTGACACGGTCGGCCTGGATCATATCGGAGAAGTTACCAAAGAGCATTCCTCCGGGCTCGTTCGGGCCGCGGGCACGGCGGGCCGGCAGGTGGTGGGCCATGTTGATGACACCAGCGTGCTTTGCTGCAAAGGACAGGTCAGCAACTGCTGCTTCACCGGCGCACATACGGTATGCTGCAATGAAGGACATACCGATCTGCATGGCGGACCAGCGGGAGGTCGTTCCGCCATCACAGGTACGGCCGACAAGGGTCGGCATGTGGACGCACTGCCAGAGGGATTTGCCGACTGCTGCCTGAAGGGCTTCAGCCTGCTTCTTCGGGAAGAGCTTTTCTACATCGATGACGAACTGGGGCTCGAGGTTGTCGGCGAGTTCCTGGTCACCGGTAAATACACGGACGTAACAGTCGTCGGTAAGTCCCGGGTGGGTCTCGACCATGTGTTCCTGAACGACGGCGCC
>NZ_SIJA01000010.1:0-27139 GCF_012062385.1 Methanocorpusculum sp. GPch4
ATATAAATTAGTAACGCACTAGGTAGGTAGTTATTCCGGGGGTATCGTTTTTTCCAGGCGCCTCCCTATTGATTTATATACTATGACTGCATGAAGGAGAAAATACGCCGGATCCTGCCGATTTCGATTTTTACTCACGAAAAATCATCATTAAAAAATGGTCAAAATTGATCGGCGGAAGGTGATTTTGGAATCGAAACACCTATTTGCGAGTGGAAAAATGAACAAAATTTTATCGGGGGAAAGGAGTCTCAAAAACGATATCGGAACACCCGATCCAATTCGGGATGGAGTTTGTTAGGTGTGGAAACATGAGAAAAACCAACCGCGAATAAGCCCAAATGAGCTTTGCTCATTTGAGGCGGCACGCAAGCCTTCGGCTTGCACGCCTCCGCGAATCTTCGCGAATCGCATTTTCCTTACGTTCGGGTGCTCTGCTCCGGCTGATCGCCTACGCAGAATTGCACCCTCTCTTGAAAAATGCTATAAGAAAAACCCGCGTGCGGGTTTTTCTGTTGTTTCATTATTTTTTGCTTGCACAAAAAGAGAAGTTAACGGAGAGAAAAACCGGCACGCCGGTTTTTCTTATAGCATTTGTCCAAGAGCCAAAGGCTCTTGAGACGTCTCACGAGCTTTCAGCTCGTGGACTTTTCCAGACGGCGTGCGATTCTGCGTAGGCGAAGCCCAAATGGGCAAAGCCCATTTGAGGCGGCACGCAAATCTTCGATTTACACGCATCAGCCGGAGCAGAGCACGACGACACAAGAAAAATGCGATTCGCGAAGATTCGCGGAGATTCGCGGTCAAATAATCTCTCTTCTCCCCGCCCAGCAAACTCCTTCCCGAATTGGATCAAGGATAACACCGCGTAACTCCTATTTTCTTGTCCGCTGAGAAAAGCGCACGCGTTGCAGAAACAAAAATGAAATCACAGAAACACAACAAAAATCAGAAAAACAGTGGGCCCGATGAGATTCGAACTCATGACCTCCCGGTTATCAGCCGGGCGCACCACCTAGCTATGCTACGGGCCCCCTTTTACCTTACTACATAGGATGTTGCCGTATAAATATGTTCTGAAATTCATTTCCTGCCTCTGACGTAGCCTTATTCTCTTATCATGCCAAACATTATGGAGATATGGCAGATGAGACACCCAAGAAATACCTCCTTGGAAATGACGCTATAGCCCATGCTTGTCTCGAAGCGGGCGTTGACTTTGTTTCCGGGTATCCCGGGACCCCGTCATCCGAGGTAGTTGACCGGCTGCGTGCCGGAAAAGACCCCTGGTACTACGTAGAATGGTCAGTTAATGAAAAAGTCGCGTTCGAAAATGCTCTGGCAGCAAGCTGGTGCGGTCTTCGGTCGATCGTCACGATGAAGCATGTCGGCCTCAACGTCGCGGCAGACCCCCTTATGACCTCGGCCTACACCGGGACGAAAGGCGGCTTCGTTGTTCTTTCAGCCGACGATCCCTTCGCGCACAGTTCGCAGAACGAACAGGACTCGAGGATGTATGCGAAGTTTGCCCAGATCCCGTGTCTGGATCCCTCTTCCGCTCAGGAAGCGCATGACTTTACCAAGGCTGCATTCGAACTCTCCGAAAAGTTCGCGCTTCCTGTTCTTCTTCGCCCGACCACAAGGATCTGCCACTCGAAAGGAGATGTCCGCCTCGGTGAGCCGGCGCCTTCGACACGGAAAGGCGAGTTTGTCAAAAACCCGAAACAGTACGTCGTGATCCCGGCAAACACCCGCCCGCTGCACGCGATCCTCACGAAAAAACAGCCCGAGGTCGCAAAATACTTAGTGGAAGCCGGTCTCAACTCTGCAGAGATCCGCGGGAAAAAAGCCGTCATCGCCGGAGGGATCTCCATCTCCTATGTCGAGGAGATCATCCCGGACGACGTCTCATTCATCAAAATCAGTGCATATCCGATCGACCGGAACTGGCTTTCGGGCATCCTTGCCCAGCACACCGAGGTCCTCGTTGTCGAAGAGCTTATGCCGGTCATCGAAGAAGCGGCTCTTCAGGCCGCATCCTCGACGGTCGTTCACGGAAAACTCGACGGCTATCTGCCTCACGAGGGAGAATACTCTCCTGCCCTTATCGCCGGAGCATTTGAAAAGGCCGGTTTTGCCAAAAACACCTACCCTGCCCCGCCGGAAATGACCCAGGTCGCGGTCCGTCCGCCGATCCTCTGTGCGGGATGTCTCCACCGATCGGTCTTCTACGCGATGAAAAAGGTCTTCAAAGACGGCGTGTTCCCGTCCGACATCGGCTGTTATACGCTCGGTCTCCAGCTCGGCGCGGTCGACACAACGATCTGTATGGGTGCTTCCATCACGGTCGGTTCGGGTATCGCCCACTCCTGCCCGGGAACCGATGTGGTCTCCACGATCGGCGACTCGACGTTCCTCCACACCGGAGTGAACGGGCTCATCAACGCGGTGTACAATAATACGAATCAGATCGTGATCATTCTGGATAACCGGATCACCGCCATGACCGGTCACCAGCCGAATCCGAACACCGGTCTGACCGCGACCGGCGAGGAGTCGCCGAAGATCTCGCTCGAAGAGCTTGCGAGAGCCTGCGGGGTCTCCTATGTTGAGTCGGTCGATCCGTACGATCTGACCTATCTTCTTGCCACCCTTAAGGAAGCCAAGGAAAAACCCGGTGTGAAGGTCATCATCGCGAAGCAGCCCTGCGTTATCATGAACAAGCGGCTCGGGATCAAACGGAACCGGTACGTCGTGGATGCGGAAGCGTGTACAAAATGCGGAGCCTGCCTGAAGTACGGCTGTCCGGCGATCGAGACCGATGAGACCGGCGCTGCAAAGATCACCGCTCTTTGTACGGGATGCGGCGTCTGTGCGGACATCTGTCCGGCGGGCGCGATCCACCGCGGAGGTGCAAGACAATGAAAAAGAGTTTTGATGTTCTGATCGTCGGTATCGGGGGACAGGGAACGATCCTTGCCTCGAATGTTCTGGGCGACGCCTGCGTGATCGAGGGCCGTCATGTCCGGGGAGCCGAGACGCACGGGATGTCCCAGCGCGGAGGATCGGTGGAAACACACATCCGTATCGACGGAAAATTCGGCTCTCTGATTGCCCCGGGAACCGCAGATCTTCTCATCGCATTCGATGTCCTTGAGGCAGTTCGCTATCGGCACTTCCTCAAACCCGACGGCGTAATGGTCGTGAACCGCGAGATAGTTGTCCCGACCTCGGTCTTTTCCGGAAAACAGCCTGTCCCAAGAATAGAAGATATCGAGGCGGAACTGAAAGCCGGAAAAGCAAAGGTGATCCTCGTAGATGCTACGGGTATTGCTGCCAAGGCAGGCAATCCCCTTGCGGCAAACATCGTTCTTCTCGGCGCCGCGTCGGATAAACTTCCGCTTGCCGCTGAATCCCTTTCCGAAGCGGTTCGCCGCAATGTTCCGCCAAAGACCGTCCAGATCAATGAAAAGGCATTCGATCTCGGAAAAGAGGCGGCATAAGCTTTTTTCAGATCAGATCCCTGATCTTCTTTTTTTTTGTTCAGGCAGATAAATGTTACAAAAATCCATCACCATTCAGAATAAAACCATCAGCATCCCGGCGATCCTCTGGGGAGAACATACCGGAAACCTCTATATCGCCGCACATGGAAACATGTCGAACAAAGCTGATGAACCGATCGCGGTCTTTGCAGAGCAAGCGGTCAAAAAAGGATACCAGGTCCTGAGTTTCGATCTTCCCGAACACGGGGAACGGTCAAAAGAAACATACCCCTGCAAACCGGATACGTGCGTTAGTGACCTGACGGCGGTCTATCAGTATGCCCGGTCAATTTCTGATCATATCAGCTTTTTCGGCTGCAGCATGGGTGTGTATTTCGGCATGCTGGCCTATCATGATCTGCCGCTCGAAAAAAGCCTGTTTCTCTCTCCCGTGATCAGTATGGAGCGGATCATCGACGGTCTCATGACCGGTTTTCAGGTAAGTGAACAGATGCTGAAAGAAAAACAGGAGATCGCCCTCCCGGTCGGCATAACCCTCTACTGGGATTATTGCCGGTATGTAAAAACGCACCCGATCGGCGCCTGGAATGTGTCAACCGGCATTCTTTACGGCAGAAACGATGATCTGGTCCCGCTGGCTGAAGTGTCCGCTTTTGCAGAAAAAAACTCAGCCGTCCTTGAGATCGCGGAAAACGGCGAGCATTATTTCCACACGAAAGAACAGCTGGATTCTCTGAGGGTCTGGCTGAAAAAGAGCCTGTCTTAACAGTCTTCTGACAATCCATTATTATCTATTTTTCAGTTTTTTCAATGGTATACATCAATTATCATGATTATTCATGCTGAAATGCCCGCTGTCTGTAATTCCCTGAATACTAAACTATAATTACTGTTCATCCATATGTGTATATGACTAGTGGTGATAGAATTGGCCCGACATGCATTTTCAGTAATAACACTCCTCTTTCTTTCAGTGCTTTGCATATCTGCTGCCGGCTGCATATTACCCGGCACCGGCGATCTGAAGCCCGTATCTGAGGAACAGATCGATGATATGAACGATGCCCTTCGCCCGGTCATCGGAATCGTTGAGGATGACATGATGCATGTCACCTCTTCATTGTGGGAAACGGCCCGTCTCCTCGACGGTGTTCCTGCCGATGATCCAAAGGTCGAACTCGCGCTGTATAAACTCCGGAGTGAGCTCCCGCTCTCGTTCGAGATAGGCAGGTTCGACAGAAACAATACGCTGATCTCTACGACCAGATATCTCGATCCCTGGTGGGTCCCAGGCGTTACCAAGTCCCGGCTCAATTATCCGGTGGAGGTGCTCGAAGCCGCAGGCCCGTCATGCGTGGTCTCGGATTTCTATCAGTATCAGGACGGGGACCGCGGACTTATGATCATCACGCCCGTCTATGATGAAAACGGCGAGTATGACGGCGTTCTTCGGCTCTCCTATGATATTGACAGTTTATTCTCCGGACTGACTGAATATCTCAAGAACGAATACGGCTATACCTTATGGGTCACGCATACGTCAGGCCTGAAGTTCTATGATGAAAACACCGTCGAGATCGGCAAATACCTGACGGATGATCCCGCATATCAGACGGCCGAACTGAAAAACATGGTGAGCAGTGTTCTGACGAACGCGTCAGGAAACATCTCGTACCACTTCTACGATACATCCAGAGGGGAACAGACCCAGGTCAATGCAGTTTGGAGGACGGTATATAGCGGACCCGAAGTGGAGTGGCGGGTCGTTCTTACCGACAATGTGCCGGAAAGCACGGGGACCCCCGTATCCGATGTCTCGGTAGAGGAGCTGAAGGATTTTGTCGAAAAAGCCTATGTGTATGCAAATAAAGTTGGAAAGAACGAGGCTGTTGCCGCATTCAATGATCCAAAGGGGGAGTTCATCGACGGCGAACTGTATATTTTCGCCTATGATATGAATGGTACGGTCCTGGCTCTGCCCCATCAGCCGGATCTGATCGGGGAAAACCGCTGGTATCTGCAGGATACGACAGGGATCAAGTATATCCAGAGAGCGACCGCCCGTGCAAATCTCGGAGGAGGATTTGTAATGTCGCTGTACGAAAACCCGGTAAATAATTTCGTGAGCGAGCTGAAGCTTTCCTATGTGATGGCCGTCGACGATACATGGTTCCTGGCGTCGGGCATATACCTGCACGATGAGCCGTTTTCAGACGGATCCTATGTCGACTGGCATCAGCGTGAGGAGCTCGTCCGTCAGGTTCGGGGGATGGATTATCTCACGATCGTTGAGGGGATCCCTGCCGTTACGGATATGATCAATGATCCGTCAAGCGCTCTGCATGCCGGGAACCTGTATCCGTTTGCGGTCACGGAAGACGGCACGCTGCTCGCATATTCGATGGATCCCTCTCTCGTGGGCACGAACCAGCTGAGTATGAGCAACTCTTACGGGATGTCGGTCATGCGTGACGTGATCTCTTTGTCACAGAACGGAGGCGGACTGATGTATTCCCTGGTCAAAGATCCGAAGACAGGTCAGGAGGTCTATGTCCTGTTATGTGTGGAGCCTGCGGACGATGCAACTTACTTTGGCAGTATGCTGGTTCTCGGCTGATCGGTCAGCCGGCAACCCTTTATTTTGATGATCTTCGATCTCACCGGATCCGCAGACCCTGCGGTCGGTGTGCCGGGAATAAAAAAAGAGGATCCGGCCTTTTCTACTTCATGAGCAGATGGTTTGCCAGTTTGATGAACAGACATTCACCTGTGCTCAGCTCATAGAAGGTATCGGCTTTTTTATCGATTTTTGCATCGGCACGCCAGAACTTGCACTGTTTGCCCATGCATCTCTCCTGTGTCATCGGACAAATAAAACCCATTACTGAGAACTAGGACCGCAGGTAATAAATATGCATCGAAATTCGAGTCCTTGAATCGACATATTGGAATAGGAGTTACGCGGTGTGATCTTAACCGAAAAAACTGACGTAATTCTGAGATGTGTTTCGATTTCGTGTAAGGAATTCGTTTTGACACAAGAGAAAAAACCAACCGCGAATCGGCGCAATCGCAAAGCTTCGCTTTGCTCTCCGCTTCGGGCTTACAGCCCTCGCTTGAATCCGCCCTACGGGCGAGAAAATCGGATTTGCTTTCCCTCACTTGAACACGGCGGTCCTTATCGTCCCGCCGGTTCATCCCTCATCGGGAGCGTTCGGGCAAATCCTGTCGCCGCCCCAGCGGCTCCCACTGGTAGTTTGCCTCTCGATTTCATATCAAGATTGTTAGTAAAAGGCCATTTTACCATATATTGGACTAATCAATAAATCTCTCTCACGGGAGGCGCTGGGGCGCCGACAGGATTTGCCCGAACGGTCCCGATGAAGGGACGAGCCGTCGTGGCTGAAAGACACGACGGGTGAGAGTGAGGAAAAGCAAATCCGATTCGCTTCGCCCAAAGGGCGGATTCGCGCCGATTCGCGGTTGGTTTTTCTCATGCCTCCACACCCAGCCATACCCTTCCCGAATTGGATTGAGAATAACCCCGCGTAAGTCCTATCTAAAAAAAAGATTGATGACAGGTTATAACGAGATCATCGAGGCTGTGATCATTGTTCCGACGCCGTCATTCGTGAACAGTTCCAGAAGCAGATTGTGTTCGGAGTTCCCGTTCAGGATATGCGCCCCTTCCACTCCGTGGCGGACCGCGTTCACGCTTGCCTCAAGTTTCGGGATCATCCCGCCGGAGATCGTCCCGTCCGACATCAGCGCATCCACATTTTTCAGGGTGAGTCTGTGGAAGATCTCGGTCCGGTCCTTGTTCATCACACCGTCCACATCCGTCAGGGAAATCAGTTTGAACGCCTTTAATGCGACCGCGATCTCGCCTGCCATCGTGTCGGCATTGATGTTTAAGTCGTTTCCTTTCCGGTCGAGAGCGAGCGGCGAGATCACCGGGATATAGCCCGCATCCAGCAGCGTCTCAAGAAGGTTCGAGTTGATCTCCTTTACATCTCCGACAAAGCCGAGATCAACCTCGATCTCCTCATCGCCGACCATCATCTTTCTGAGAGGCATCTTTTCTGCAATGACAAGACCTCCGTCGTTTCCGGAGATGCCGACACCTTTTGCGCCGTTCTTTGCGATCATCGAAACGATCATATTGCTGATCTTTCCGGCAAGAACCATCTGGGCGATCTCGAGCGTTTCTTCATCCGTCACGCGAAGGCCGCCGACAAATCTCGCTTCTTTCCCAAGAGCCTTCATCTTCAGCGTGATCTCCGGTCCGCCGCCGTGGACAAGGACCACACGCATCCCCACATAGTGGAGAAGGACCGCGTCCTGAACGACCGAGTTCATGATGGCCGAATCGACCATGGCATGTCCGCCGAGTTTGATCACGATCGTTTTTTTGTGGAACTTCCGGATGTACGGAAGTGCCTCCATTAGCACACTTTGTCTATTGTTCATGTTGTATACTTCCCGTTGATCTCTACGTATTTTTCCGTGAGGTCGCAGCCCCACGCGGTTGCCTGTTTGTTTCCCGACTCCAGCATCAGCGTGAACACGACATGGTCGCCCGCCATCGCGGCTTTTGCCCGTACAAGGTCTGCCACGATGACGCCGTTTTTGACTAACTGGGTCTCGCTCTCCCCTTCACCGATCGAAAGAGAAAGCTCTTCGACCGTGAACTCTACGCCGGAATATCCTGCGGCGCAGACAACTCTGCCCCAGTTCGGATCTTCCCCGTAGACCGCGCTTTTCACGAGAGGTGAAGTGATGACCGTTTTCGCGATCTTTTCCGCGTCGCGTTCGCGTTTGCAGCCAAACACCTTGACCTCCAGCATCTTCGTCGCGCCCTCGCCGTCCGCCGCGATCTGTTTTGCAAGGCTTATGCAGACCGTCTCGAGAGCTCTGGAAAACTCTGTTGCCGGCACATGTCCCGCTTCGCCGGTCGCTGTACAGAAGAGCGAGTCGTTTGTACTCTCATCCCCGTCCACGACGACCCGGTTCAGACTCCGTTTCACTGCGGATTTCAAAGCGTCCTGAAGCTGTTTTGCCGGGATCTCCGCATCGGTGTAGACGAAAGAAAGCATCGTTCCCATGTTCGGCGCGATCATGCCGGAGCCTTTGCAGATTCCTGCGACCGTGAACCCTTCGCGGCGCACGATCGCGTGCTTTTCTTTCGTGTCGGTCGTCATGATCGCCTTTGCCGCCGCCGTTTCCGCTTCGGGGGAGTGAGCGAGTTGGCCTGCGACCTGTCCGGCCTGCCGTCTGATCAGGTCAAGATCGAGATATCTGCCGATAACTCCGGTACTTGCGACCCCGCACTCGAGTTCGCTGATCCCAAGGACCTCAGCTCCGATCGCGGCCATTTTTTCCGCATCGGAAAAGCCCTGCTTTCCGGTGTATGCATTGGCGCATCCGGAGTTCACGATGACCCCTGCGAGTTTTCCGCGTTTGGTCCGCTCGGCCATCAGATTGACGACCGGAGCGCGGACCTTGTTTTTCGTGAAGACCGCGGCCCCGGTTCCGGAAGCCTGGATGAGGGCAAGTCCGAACTTCCCTTCTTTCATACCGCCCGCGGTAACTCCCTCAACAGCGCAGATGCTTCGAAAATCCTGCGTCATGGGAACATCCCCGGCATTCTGAGACCTTCGGCTTCATCGAATCCGCACATGATGTTCATGTTCTGGACCGCCTGGCCTGCGGCTCCCTTCACAAGGTTGTCGATCGCCGAAACGGCCACGAGTCTTGTTCCGTCATTTTCCAGCTCGAAGTTGATGTCGCAGAAGTTCGACCCTCTGACTCCGCCGAGTTTTGCAGGCTGCAGCCGGACGAAATGTTCGTTTTTGTAGAAGTCCTGATAGAGTTTCTGTATCATTTCCAGCTCCATTGGCTCGTTGAAGAGAATATGTGCGGTCGTTATGATCCCCCTGATAGCGGGCAGAAGGTGGGGGGTGAAGTAGACGTTTGCTTTCGATTCCAGGAACGCCGCTTCCTGGCGCATCTCCGGCAGATGTCTGTGGGCCGTTATTTTATAGGGAAGGATGTTTTCAGCAACGTTTGGGAAGTGGGTGGTCTCCGAGATCGAGTCACCCGCTCCGGAAACCCCGCTCTTTGAATCGTAAATTATCGTGTGGGCGAGTTTTGCTACCGGAGCTGCCGCGAGGGTCGCCCCTGTCGGGAAACAGCCCGGGTTTGCGACAAAGACTGCATTTTTCACATCTTTTCGGTGAAGTTCGGGGATACCGTAGGGTGCTTTGAAGTAATCCGAGTGTTTCACTCCGTAGGTTTTTTCATAGATCTCTCTTGGCAGACGGTAATCCGCGGAGAAATCGACGGTTTTGATGCCGCACTCTTTCAGTTTGCCGGCATACTGCATGGCAGCCGTATGAGGGACCGCGAGGAACGCAAAATCCGCATCGATCTTTTCGATATCAGGATTTGTGTACTCAAGGTCGATGAGATTTTTCAGGTGGATGTGATCTTTGGTTACCGGGGTGCCTGCCAGCTTGCGTGACGTGGCACAGACTATGTCTGCTTCCTTGTGCGTCAGCAGCAGTCTGATGAGGTCGCCCCCGGCATAACCGGATGCTCCGATAATCGCTATATCCATACGTAAATTATTGGTTTACAACTAGTTTAAAGATGTTATTCCCCGGACTCTTCCTCCGGGATTTTGACTTCACGGTCCATGAGTTTTTCTGCCAGATCCGCAAAGATCCCTGCCCGTTCCAATGCCGGGATCAGCTCCTCAGGAAGGGACGATATCCCGAATCTGGCCCCGGAAAACGCTCCGCATAAGAGTGATACCGTGTCGGCGTTCCCGCCGCAGGCGGAGGATATCCCAAGCAGCTCACGCGGAACAAAATAGCGTCTGCAGAAGAAAACCGCGAGGGGAAGCGTCTGATAAACCGACGAGGAGTTTCCGATTATGCTGACTGCATCCTTTGCGGGCATGCCGGTCTGTTCGATCCTGGCTCCATTCGCGATCTTTCCAGCAAGCATCGGATCCATATTTTCCGCCGCGGTCCGGAGTGCTGAAAATGCCGCTTCAACATCGCTCGTTTCAAGAAGGGTGTTCAAAAGAAGGGCGTATCCGATCACGGCCGCGTGGACTCCAGGGTGGGTGTGGGTCACCATGCAGGCGGACAAAAGTTCCTTTGCCATCTCCTTTCGGTCCCTGAACGCGAGGGCAAAGGGGATCGCGAGTCCCATGCATCCTGTGCTGTCCGAGTAGATCCCTGATCCGGTGAGTTCCCCGGTTTTTTCCATCTTTTTGCATGCGGCAAACGTGGTCCCGTCAGGGTATCTGAACTTCTGCATCGTATAGGTCCGGAGAAGCTCTTTTGCATATTCGGTATTGTTCCATGCGCCTTGTGCGAGGATCCGGGACGCGATCAGGATCAGCTGACCGTCGTCTGTGTACTGACCCGGGAGGAGATCATGATTCGGGTGACCTTTGTGCGCCTTTCCAAAGGCCGGCTCTGTTGAAAAATGCGCGGTGGTCGTCTCGTGCGGCATGCCGAGAGCGTCACCAAGGATAGCTCCGATGAGACATCCTTTGTATCTATTGAGCATGATGTATTATTGAGAGGGGTTTGTGTTAATTGTTATGGTTGGTTTTTCGGCGGGGTGGCGACGAAGTCGACGCCCTTAGCTGAGCAAGGCTTTGCCTTGCGACCAGGTTTTCGAAGGAAACTTGCGACCGCGCCGTTCTTCACGCTATCTATATCCCCCAAAACCGCCCACATTAGTATATGCACTGGTATGGGGAGGCCGGAAATCTATCGACAGATCCGGCGCAATGTGAAGAACGGATACTGAATACTGCCGCGATACCGTCCGTTCTCTGCAACTGGGAGGATCTCCGGGAGGCCGGCCTGATCACCTCCAGAGAAGAATATATACGGGCGGTCAGAGAGGTCGCCGTTTTCCTCGCGGTGAAAGGGATCGCCGCGGATCTTGATACAAAGGATGCGGCTCTTCTTCAGATGGTCAGAACGCTTGATGAGATGGATGAGGTCATCAATCTTTTAACGGAACGGGTGACTGACTGGCATGCAGCAATAACGCCCGGGACTTCCCATAAATATACCCGGGCAAACGGTCCCCGTCTCGTGCAGAAGATCGCCAAGTCCGGCAGTCCTTCGTTAAAACGGGTGGCACGGGAGATACTCTCTCTTTCCGGGGTCAGGACCGATCTGATGAAGGAAGTTTCCCGGGAAGCGGTGAGCGTGATCCCGAATATGAGCGCCCTTGTCGGCGGCCTTGTTGCCGCCCGTCTGATCTCCCGTGTCGGCGGTCTTGACGCGGCGGCAAAACTGCCGGGTTCCTCCATCCAGGTGATCGGCGCCGAGTCGGCCCTTTTTTCCCATATCAGAACGGGCTCGTCTTCGCCGAAACACGGGATCATCTTTCAGCACCGCCGGGTCCATAATGCGAACAAGGAGGTCAGGGGAAAAGTTGCCCGTCAGCTTGCGGCGAAACTTGCGATCGCCGCCCGCCTGGATCTTTACCGCGGCGAACTGGATGCTGCATTTGTCGAGCAGGCGAATGCAAAGATCGATAAAATTTTTGGAGGAGAGTCATGATCGACATAAAAGGAACACTCGTCTCCGAAGGTCAAGGAGGGGTGTATAATGAGCGGATGCTTGGAAACTTCCGTGTCTGGGATCCCTACCGGAGCAAACTCGCCGCTCTCTGGTATCTGGATAAAACGACCGCCCTTGGCAAGGATGAGGTCGTTTTGTATCTCGGGGCCGCGAACGGTACGACCGTTTCCCACGTGGCCGACTATGTTGAGTCCGTATACGCAGTGGAGTTTGCCCCCCGTCCGATGGAGGATCTTCTCGCGGTCGCGAAAAAACGCAGGAACATCGTTCCGATCTACGCGGATGCGACCCGCCCTGTCCGGTATGCCGCTCTCCTCGAGCCGGCGGATCTGCTCTATCAGGATGTCGCCCAGCCCGATCAGGCGGGGATCGCGGTGAAGCATCTGCCGTTTGTAAAGTCCGGCGGCCGTCTCATTCTGATGCTGAAGACCCGGAGCGTGGATATCAGAAAGTCCGCGGATGAGGTTTTTGCCGATACGTGTGAGGAACTGACGGCAGGCGGGTATCTCGTGGAAAAAAGCGTATGGCTCGATCCTTATCACAAGGATCACGCGGCGATCGTCTGCAGAAAGGTTTGAGCTGCTGATTTCAGCCCTCGCTTGAATCCCGCCCTTTTGGCTCCCAGGATCGGATCTGCTTATCCTCACTTGAACTCGGCGCAGAGCGTCCCGCGGTGGAGATATCTTATTTTTGAAATCCTGAGAGGGTTTTTTCCCCAGTTATTTCCCGACAAACTTTTCCCGCAGCATCATCAGGACCTCCGGCGATTCCAGAGCCTGCAGGATCCGAAACGTCATGTCGTCGACGCCCATCTCCCGACGGGTCACATCCGCGACCACGAGCGAGGTCATATAATCGCTGATCGAGGTGAACGGGGCATCGTCCCCTTCGCACATCTCCTTGATCTTTTGGTAATACTTAGGACTGATCCGAAATCCTATCTGCTCTTTTTTGCTTTCGATGGTGACCATTATTGTAAACATTAGTATGTCAATTTGATAACATAAAGATATCCTCAGATTTTTGACGTGGGCGATTTGCGGGAAAAATGCGTGTTTCCGATGATGTATCCGGTATTATCTGCTGTGTCTACTGAGTGAGAACGATTTTTTTGCATTATCGCACCGCGCGGTTAGGGATTTATATGCTCTCTCATTCTAAGTTATTCGGGGAAGTTGATACCTTACAGCAAACAGAACGCTGCCGTCATATCTGCCCGAAATCTCAATCAACTTAACCCCGCAAAAGATGCAGGGAATGGGAGTCCCAGACAGTACCCAAACCCGCGGGCTAACCAGACGAAGGCGTCAAAAAAACAAAAAGTGTATGACGACCCGTTCTTCCGGGCGTTTTACTCTGATGAATGTATTGGAAGAATGAGAGAAATCATTCTCGCCCGTTGATCTTACGGGCGGAAATGAACGCGGGTGAACGATCCTGTCTATCGTTCGATGGACAACACCCGTTTTTGAGGGGGATGACCGGGATACAAGGGTCCGGGTCAGAACATACAGGGATCGGTCGAAGCAAAGGACCGCTTTTTTGATGGGGATATTGTTCGTATTTACGTGATCGTCGGGTGGGTGTGCTTTTCGATTTCGTGTACGGGATTTTTTTGGGTGGGCGCATTCATCACACTAAATTCACGAAAAAAACGCAAATCAAAGATTTGCTCTGCTGAGGTCGGCCGCGTTCCGCGTCCAACCCGCCAACGAAAACACGAAAAAGAGAAAAGTTAGTTGGACGGTCTCCATTTAGTACCCTCCCCCGTCCCCCACGCAAACCTTCGGTTTGCTCGGCTAAGGTCGGCCGCTTTCAGCGTCCAACCCGCCCCCACACGAAAGCCACCAACTCGCAAACCTTCGGTTTGCTTAGCTGAGGTCGTCCGCTTTCAGCGTCCGACCCGCCAACGAAATGCACGAAAAGGGGGACAGGGGTGGAGAGAAGGGGGGATCGGTAAGCTCTGAAAAGGAAGGAGTTGAGATAGATGTGGATGCATGAGAAAAACCAACCGCGAATCGGCGCGAATCCCGCCCTTCGGGCTCCCAGAATCGGATTTGCTTATCCTCACTTGAACTCGGCGGCTCTCTCGCAAGTCTAACGACTTGCTCAGCTGAGGTCGTCCGCTTTCAGCGTCCAACCCGCTATCGATCCGCCGGTTCATCCCTCATCGGGAACGTTCGGGCAAATCCTGTCGCCGCCCCAGCGGCTCCTGTGAGGAGAAAATAGTATTTTGGTGTTGGGGGGACAGGGGCGGAGGAATCGTGTGGGGTGTGACGCTCTGGAAGGAGTATGGCTGGATGTGGACACATGAAAAAGTCAACCGCAAACCTGTGGTTTGCTCTCCGCTTCGCTTTCGTGCGGGTTTTTCTTTCGTCTGTGTGAAGATCTGTGTTTTCTCAGATCATTTTTTGGTTGAGCGTGAGACAGTGAAAAAATACGACCCGTCGATTCCAATTTATTTGAGATCAAGTTTTTTCCGTTCATTAGGGGGTTTTAGATGAAATTGAATAATGCAAATCTATGAAAACTATCATTCTTAATACCTGTAAAAACCTATTACCAATAATTACGCTCTCCATAAAGTGCTGATGATTAGATGAGGAATGGTGTGAAATGAAATTAGAAGAAATCATAACTGGATGCCTTATTCAGGGGATTTTCCCCGGTAAAATTGCAAAAATCATTGGAGTTGAACAATTATCTCCCGACATAATCACCATATATTACAAATTGGATGATGGCATCCCAAAAGAAAGGCAGCTATTCAGACGTGATGAGGACAAGTATTCTTTAGCAATTGAAGGGAGACATTTTGCTTTTGATGCAAATGCCGATGATTTTAAACTGGCTATGGAAGCACAGCGCATAGCCAATTCGCACCTTTTCGATCCGTATATGGCCGTTCATTCTTCCAATATCATACCTCTTCCCCATCAGATCACGGCCGTATATGAGTCTATGCTTCCAAAGCAGCCTTTGCGTTATGTTCTGGCGGATGATCCGGGAGCTGGAAAAACTATTATGGCAGGTCTGCTGATTCGTGAATTGATCGCCCGATCTGATATTGAAAGGATATTGATCGTCTGTCCGGGTGTTTTAGTTGAACAGTGGCAAGATGAGCTGGATGAAAAGTTCAATCTGAAGTTCAGAATTCTTTCCAATGAAATGAATGAACAGTGTCGTGGAAATGTTTTTGAAGAGCATAACTGCCTTATTGCAAGACTCGATCAGTTGAAACAAAATGAAGACTTCCTGGAAAAACTTGAACTTGTTAATTGGGATCTGGTGATCGTTGATGAAGCCCATAAGATGTCTGCAAGTCAAAATGGATCTGATGTGAAGAAAACACAGAGGTTCCGGCTTGGTGAACTTCTGAGTTCACACACAAAGCATTTTCTTTTGATGACAGCGACTCCGCATAATGGAAAAGAAGAGGATTTCCAGTTATTCCTTTCTTTGCTGGATAAGGACAGGTTCTATGCAAAAATCCGCGGTGCTGCTGAGAGAGCAGATGTTTCTGATGTGATGCGAAGGATGTGTAAGGAGGATCTGCTGAAGTTTGACGGCACACGTCTTTTCCCTGAACGAAAAGCGGTCACGGCAAGTTATGAGCTATCTGATCTGGAGATGGAACTCTATGAGGATGTTACGCTTTATGTCCGTGAAGAGATGAATAAGGCTGAGCGGCTGGATAAAAATAAGAGAGTCAATGTCGGTTTTGCTTTAACGAGTCTTCAGCGTCGTCTTGCTTCTAGTCCGGAAGCAATTCATAAATCATTAGAGAATCGTAAGAAAAAGTTGATCGAGAAACAGAAAGATTGGGAAGAGGGTAAAGAAAGCAGGGGGTATGTTTCAGATGTGATGGCTGGTTATACAAAATCAGATTATAGTAAGTTTGAAGATGATCTGTTTGATGATTTAACAGGTCATGAATATGAGGAGCGCATAGATCAGATCACAGATAATTCAACGGCAGCCAGAAGTCTGGAAGAGTTAAAGAATGAGATCAAAACTCTTGAGGGTTTAGAGGAGAAGGCTCATCAACTTGTTTTATCCGAGAAAGACCGGAAATGGGATGAGTTGTCCAGACTATTGCAGAATACTCCTGAAATGAGAGGAGAGGATGGGAAACAGAGGAAGCTGATCATTTTCACTGAATATAAAGCAACTCTGAATTATCTTCAGGACCGGATCACGGATCTGCTTGGGTCAAATGAAGAGGTGGTTGTTATTCATGGAGGGGTGAAGCGTGAGAGCCGAAGGGAAATTCAGGAGAAGTTTCGGAATGTCCCGGATGTGCGTATTTTGATTGCAACCGATGCAGCAGGAGAGGGAGTGAATCTGCAGACTGCTCATCTGATGATCAATTATGATCTGCCCTGGAATCCAAACAGGATCGAGCAGAGGTTTGGAAGGATCCATCGTATTGGTCAGACAGAAGTTTGTTATTTGTGGAATCTGATTGCAAAGGATACCCGTGAGGGGGATGTTTTTGCAACGCTTTTTGCAAAGTTGGAGGTTGAACGCCAGGCTCTTGGCGGTAAGGTGTTTGATGTTTTGGGAGATTTGTTTGAGGATAGGTCTTTGGCAGATCTGCTTTTAGAAGCAATTCGTTATGGTGAAGACCCGAAAACCAAGGCGAGATTAAAGGAGAAGGTCGAGGGTGCTTTGGATAGAAAACATATCGAGGATCTGATTCGGCGAAATGCTTTGACTCAGGATATTATGAGTCCGGAGCGTGTATTTGCAGTTCGTGAGGAGATGGAGAAGGCAGAAGCAAGGAAACTTCAGCCGTATTTTGTGCGGTCGTATTTCCTGAATGCATTTTCAAAGGTGGGGGGAGTACTTAACCAGCGTGAGACGGGACGTTATGAGATCTCACATGTTCCAAGTTCTATTTTGGAGAGAGATCATATTTTGATCGATAGTGAAAGGCGTGACAGAAATCCAGTTGTTCATAAGTATGACAGGGTGTGTTTTGATAAGGAGGATATTGAGGGTAAGAATAAGCAGGCTGTCATGCTGCATCCCGGTCATCCTTTGATGCGGGCAGTTACGAGTATCATTCTCGAGAAATACGGCGGTCTTTTGAAACAGGGGGCAGTTTTTGTCGACCCGCTGGATAATGGACATACCCCTTCTATTCTTTATGTTCTTGATCATCGGATCACTGAGAGTAATGATCTTTCAAAGGTGATTTCCAGAAGATTTCAGTTTGTGAAAATGAATGAATTTGGGGAGGCGATGGATGCAGGTTTTGCACCTCATCTGGATCTGAGGTCTTTGACTTTGGAGGAGGAGAGATTCATTGAAGAAAAATGTGGTGAGGATTGGAGATCAGGAGCGGATAGGGATAATGTTCTGGATGGATATTCCATGTCATGGATCGGGGATGATGTCGAGCGAAAAGCTTTGTCTTATGCGAATACGGAGTTGGTTCCCCATCATTTTGATGAGATCAGACGCAAGCGTGAGGAGGATATTGATAAGACAAAATGTGCTATCCGGGAGAGGCTTTTAAAGGAGATCGATTATCTTACAAAACAGAGAGCCCGGTTTGAGGCTGATGTGAGACGGGGCAAGGGAGGGTCGATCCCAAGTCTTGAGAAGGTGAAGAGTGAAATCGAGCGTCTGCGTGACCGGCTTAAGGTTCGTGAGGCTGATCTGGATTCTCAGAGGGATGTTGTATCCCAGACTCCTTTGGTGATCGGCGCTTGCATTGTTTTGCCGGTTGGGTTGTTTGCCTTTTTACGTGAGGGCAGTATGTCGTATTACTCGAACGATCCTGATTGCCGATCGAAGATCGAGGAGTTTGGTATGCAGGCGGTTTTTGCTAAGGAGCAGTCGATGGGGTATGAGACGACCGATGTTTCTAAAGAGAACTGCGGGTGGGATATCACATCCCGGAAGAAAGATGGTTCGGGAATGATCATTGATGAAAGACATATTGAGGTGAAGGGTAAAGGTATGGATAGTCCGGTTGTAACTGTTTCCAAAAATGAGATCATGTATGGTCTGAATCAGCGTGAGAAGTTTATTTTGGCAATTGTGCGGGTGGATGGTGACGTGGTCATGCAGCCAAGGTATATTCATGAGCCTTTTACGAAGGAACCTGCATTTGATGTGGTGAGCCAGAATTTTGATGTGGAAGAGCTTTTAGCACGTTCAAAGGAGTTTTAAATGACAGAAATAATAAAACCAAAGAAGCTGATCGAGACCTCTATTCCTCTGGATGCGATAAATATTGAATCTGCCAGAGAGAAATCTATTCGTCACGGTCATCCGTCAACTTTGCATTTGTGGTGGGCAAGGCGTCCTCTGGCTGCTGCCAGAGCGGTTTTATTTTGCCAGATGGTGAATGATCCCGGCTGGAATAACCCGAATCCAACTCCTCAGCAGATCGGAATGTATGCGAATCAGCGAAAAAAACTTTTCAGGATCATTCGTGAGATGGTCAAGTGGGAAAACTCGGATAATGAACGCATTTTAAAAGAGGCAAGGAACGAGATCTGGAAGAGCTGGGTGGAGACGTGCGAGGCGAACAAGGATCACCCTGAGGCTTCAACACTTTTTGATCCTGATGTTTTGCCGGCAGGTCATGATCCGTTTGCCGGAGGCGGAGCAATTCCTTTAGAGATGCAGCGTTTAGGTTTGACCGCGTATGCATCTGATCTGAACCCGGTCGCCGTGATGATAAATAAGGCGATGATCGAGATCCCGCCGAAGTGTGCTGGTCATGCTCCGATCAATCCTGGTTCAAAGAAGATCAGTTCTTCATGGAAAGGCTGCACAGGACTTGCCGAGGATATCAAATATTACGGTAATTGGATGCGTGAAGAGGCATTCAAACGAATAGGCCATCTGTATCCAAAAGTGAAGATCACGGAAGAGATGACCAAAGACAGACCTGATCTGCTTCCATATGTTGGTCAGGAATTAACGGTCATTGCATGGGTATGGGCAAGAACGGTAAAGAGTCCGAATCCCGCGTTTGCAAATATTGATGTTCCTTTAGTTAATTCGTTTACTATTTCCGTTAAGCAGAAGACCTGGGTCGAGCCGGTAATTCGGGATGGGAACTCAGGTTATGATTTTGTGGTCCGAACACAAGGGGAACCCACATTGAAGGAGGGAACAGTAGGGCGGAAAGGCGGAGTCTGTATTATGTCTGGTTCATCAATGGATTTGCCATATATTCGCTCTGAAGCTCAAGCCGGAAGGATGGGTGAACGATTAATGGCTGTTGTTTGTGAAGGAAGCAAAGGCAGAATTTATCTGTCTCCTGATGCAGAAAATGGAGTTCTCCTTCCTGAAAACTTTGATGTTTGGAAATCAACCTTAGAACTTCCGAAGAAGCACCGTGATTTTAAACCACCTATATATGGGATGGTCTCATTTGGTGATATATTTTCCAGACGTCAGTTAGTTGCCCTCAGTACATTTTCCGATTTAATCCCGGAGGTGATCCATAAGATCTCTACGGATTCAAAGGGTACAGTTGACAAAGAGTATGCCCTGGGACTTGCCACCTATCTTGCATTTGTTCTCGACAAATGTGCCGACTACTGGTCATCAGTATGCACATGGATTAGTACTGGAGAAACAATTCGAAATACCTTCGGTCGTCAGGCTATTGCAATGTCTTGGGGATATGCTGAGACCAATCCATTTTCAGATTCAACAGGGAACTGGATGGCAATGGTTGACTGGGTGTGGAAAGTTGTCGAAAGACTTCCTGGAAACGAATCCGGATATGCATGTCAGGCTGATGCTCAAAAGCAAACAATATCACAAAACAAAATCATATCAATGGATCCTCCATACTATGATGTTGTTATGTTTGGGGATATCTCAGACTTTTTTTATGTGTGGATGAGGCGTTCACTCAGAAGTTTATACCCTAATCTTTTTGAAACGATAGCAACTCCAAAAGAAGAAGAAATTATTGCATCCTCACATCGTTTTGGCTCGAAAGAAAATGCTTCCAAAGAGTTCATGAATATGATGAGTAAAGCGTTAACAAATATAGCAAATTTATCTCATCCTGCATTTCCTGTAACAATTTATTATGCATTCAAACAGGCTGAAACAAAAGAAGAAGGGACGGTATCTACCGGATGGGAAACCTTCCTTGACGCAGTCATGCGATCTGGTTTTGCCATAACCGGGACCTGGCCTATGCGAACTGAGCGAGGAAGCCGTATGAATGCTCAAGATTCAAATTCATTAGCATCTGCCATCATTCTAGTCTGCCGTAAACGTGAAGCCAATGCTCCAAAGATCACCCGGAAAGAATTCATCAAAGAATTAAATATCAGATTACCGCAGGATCTGAATCTGATGACCGGTGTTGAGTTTGATGACAAAATAGACTTCAAAGTCTCTGCAGTTGATCTGGCACAGGCCGCGATTGGCCCCGGGATGGCGATCTATTCCAAATATTCCGGGATCCTTGAAGCAAACGGATCAACGATGAGTGTGCATGATGCGTTACTTCTCATCAACAAAGTTCTCAGTGCCTATCTTGATAAGGACGACAACGAACTCGATGCGGATACAAAATTCTGTAAATCCTGGTTCGAGCAGAACGGATGGAATGAAGGAAAATACGGGGAAGCTGAAGTTCTTGCAACAGCCAAAGGAACGTCCATTTCTGGCTTACAGGAGGCTGGTGTATTACAATCAGGCCGAGGAAATGTCAGACTCCTCAGATTTACCGAGTATCCTGACAACTGGGACCCGGAAACAGATTCCAGACTTCCGGTATGGGAAGCTCTTCATCACTTAGTAAAAGCTCATCAGGAAGGCGGAGACGCAAAAGCCGGCAGACTCTTTAGTCAGATCGAACGTATGTCTCAGTCCATAAATCTTCTCGCAACCAGACTTTATCAGATATGCGAACAGAAAGGCTGGGCTGAAGATGCACGGTATTACAATGAACTGACCGCCTCATGGCAAAACATTGAAGAACGCCCTGGCGGAGATGCTAAAATCGCACGCGAACCCAGTAAGAAAAAGGAAGTTGGGCAGAAAACACTGGAAGGGTTTTCCATCCCGTTGACACTGCCATTTACTTTGGGAACCCTAAAAAAACCAGATGAAAAGTAATGACTGACCCTTATAATGAGCCGTGGGTAAAAGAGTTTCTTGATGATCTCAGAAAAACGAAAGATGCTGATATTGATAGCGTTCTCTCCGAAAAAACACCAAGGATCCCTAAAATCCTCTATCGATATCGAACGATAAACGATAAAAACTGTAATACCTTAGATGAACGTTATATTAAATTTATAAAATTCATAAATCATCCAATTTGGTTATCCCATCCTTACAAGTTTGCCAATAAATCTTCTGACACAACCTCAGATAGTGATGGGTCATCACCTCCTCTAGAAAAAGAGGTGGACTCTGTCATCTATTTTTCTGATGAAGCATTGCACAGATATGCTTTAATTCAGGAAATCAGAAAATATCTGGAAGATTATTATGGAGAAAAGGAAACACACAACCTCATAGATAATTCAAGGCTGGATGGGTGTCCAATTACGTTAGATCGGTTGAAATCACTTGCTAGTGACGTTGCAAAAAATAAAGGGATTTCGGATACAAATGAGGTTTTTACGCAGCTATCCAAAAATGCTGAAAGCCAAATAGCCTATTATAAAAAAAGCATTCGTGATCGGATGTATGAAAGGTTAGCAATTGGATGTTTTACTACTGACAAATATTCTGATTACATGTGGCAAAATTATGCTGATAATGGGAAGGGCATGTGTTTCGAATATGATATGACTCAATTCAAAGATTCTGCACGTGAAAAAAAAGAACTGTGTCCAGTTTACTATACTGATGAGATTGTAGATATGAGCGATCTCATCCATGAAGATATAGATAAAGATAATGAATACTGGAATACCCAGATACTCCCGATTCTTCTCACGAAAAAAATATTGTATTGTCAGGAAAAAGAATGGCGTTTGGTAATTGGCGGTATTGGTAGTGAAGATGGTTCTCTCTATCCATTCATAAAACCAAGTAAGATCTATCTCGGTTCTTTAGTCTCCCGAAACTCTCGGAGAAGAGTAGAGAGACTCGCAAAGAGAGTAAATGTGCCAGTTGTATTGTTGAAAAAAGGCGATGCTCCAAATACCTATCAGGAAATTTACCGGTAATATCACCTTTTTGACAAAATCAGAGTCTGTTTATTTTTAACTCTGTGTTTCCCGGGATAATGTCGGATCCCTCTGAAAATAGAGGACTTGTCTATTCTCGCTCAAATATTTGATCAATATGTCAGACTAAATCAGTTATTTACCAACATTAACCCATACCTCTATAAGATTTCACAGACTATAACGTATTAATTATCCATTTAGAGAGAGGAGAACATTGTCACTAAAACCTTGGAGAGAAATAGCAGAACCCCGCGACGACGTATGTACTGGAACCTTCCAGCAGGCAGAATTTGCAGCCGATATATCTGCCGTCCGGAAAAAGATTGCATCCAAAGAATACACCGATCCTGAAAAATTCTTCGCCATGACTTACATCACAAAAGGCATGGAAGACCTCATAAAATCAGTCTTAAGGAGAATATCCGGAACAGGAGGAGATCCAGTAATACAACTGCAAACCTCCTTTGGCGGTGGAAAAACCCACAGTCTCCTTGCGATATTCCATATTGCCAAACAGGAAAAACCTCTCACCTCATTAAACGGACTTTCAAAAATACTCGACGAACTCCAGATATTTGATCTCCCAAAATCCAGAGTAGTTGTGATCGATGGAACAAATCAGAACGTAAGCCAGCCAATAATCTATGGAACTCTGAAAGTCAACACACTCTGGGGTGATTTAGCCTACCAGCTCGGCGGAATAGAAGCCTACGAACTGGTAAAACAAAATGATCTCGAAGGAACTACTCCTTCAAAAGATTTATTCATAAAACTTCTCTCAGATTATGGGCCAGCCGTCATTTTAATGGACGAACTCGTCAGATACATATCACAATTCAGATCTACAGGATCATACTTAGGTGGAACATACAACTCAAATCTCTCCTTCATTCAAAACCTCACTGAAGCAGTCAAACAGGTCCCAAACGCAATATTACTAGCCTCACTTCCAAATTCTGACAAAGAGGCTGGAGATGAACACGGAATAGATACATTAAACACCGTAAGCCACTACTTTGGCCGTATCCAGAGCATTTGGCGACCAGTTGAAACTCAGGAATCCTTTGAAATAGTGCGAAGAAGACTCTTCAAACCGATCACAGGCGACGCCGTGAGAAAAGAGATCTGCAAAGCGTTTGCAGACAATTACATTCAGAACGCTGAACATTTTCCGCCTGAAACTCAGGAAAGCACATACCTCACCAGTCTGGTAAATGCTTACCCTATCCATCCAGAATTATTTGACCGACTTTATAATGACTGGTCATCACTTCCAACGTTCCAGAAAACACGCGGTGTTCTCAAACTCATGGCAAAGATCATCTCTGAACTTTGGAATGAAGGAAACTCTGATCTCCTCATTATGCCAGGAAACCTCCCGTTAGACGATGATGTGAAAACTGAATTTCTTTCATACCTTGATGCAGGATGGGACCCTGTAATTGATGGAGATATCGATGGAGAACGTTCTGAAGCTTACCGACTCGACTCTGCCCAGCCAAGACTTGGAAAAGAACTTGCCTGCCGGAAAGTTGCACGGACTATTTTCCTTGGAACCGCTCCCGGAAGCCAAAACAGACTCAAACGCGGAATTGACAAAAAGCAGATCATGCTTGGAATTGTCCAGCCAGAACAGTCGATCGCAATTTACTCAGATGCTCTTGACCAACTGAGCAACAAACTTCATTACCTCAATATTGGTGAGGATCAATACTGGTTTGACATCAAACCCAACTTAATCAAAGAAATGGAAGAGCGTAAAAAACGCTTCAACCTTGATGATACGATCCTCCCTGAAATCAAAAAAATTCTTAAAGATGTATTCAAACCGTCTGGAATATTTGAAGCAGTCCATATATTCACTCAAAGTTCAGACATACCCGACGACAAATCTCTGCGTCTTGTAATTCTTCCGCCCGGAGAAAACTATAACAAACTCATAAACTTCAGCACCGCACAACCATACGCAAAAAGTGTCTTAGAGACCCATGGGATCCAACTGAGAAAATATCAGAATCGTCTCATCTTCCTTGCTGCTGAGGAAAATTGTGTCAGCAGATTCAAAGATCATATCGTTTCGAAACTTGCATGGGAATCTATCGTTGAAGATTATGAAAAACAAGCGCTTGTATTGGATAGTATTCAATCTAAGCATGCAAAAGATAAAGCAGTATTCAGCGCAAAAACAGCCAAGCAAAGTGTTCGTGAATGCTACAAACACATACTGATCCCAGAAATTATATGTGTTGGCAGAGAAGTCCCGAAGGATTTTGAATGGAAAGAGCTTCTATTGAATTCTGGAAGTCATGACCCTGTACGTGATATACAGAAAAATTTGCAGGATGAAGAGTATATCATACATGAATGGGCTCCGGTCCATCTCAACTCTTGTCTTCGGAAATGGTATTGGAACAACAAACACCATGTAACTGAAGAAGAGTTCTGGGACAACTCATGCAGGTATCTTTATTTCTCGCGTTTATCCAATGAAGGTGTTCTTCACTCTGCGATTGCTGATGGTCAGGAAGTAAAAGACTTCTTTGGAATCGCATACGGATTCGAAGACGAAAAATACACAGATTTCAGGTTTGGAACTTCTGAAAGACATTACATCAAAGACAAAGCCGTTTTACTCATTGATCCGATTGTTGCTGAAGAATATCAAAAATCATTAAAACCGGTAGAACCTCCGGTTGATATTATAGGGCCTGTAATCCCTAAACCAGGCCAAGTCGATCTAACGACGAGAACATTGCCACCAAAACCAATCATTACAGGGCCATTAATGAAAAGATTCTATGGTTCTGTAGAACTAGATCCTATAACTCCCGCCAATGACATGATGAATATCACTGAAGAAGTGATTCGTCAATTCACAAAGTTAGGAGCAGATGTTTCGATCAAGGTTGAAATAACGGCAGTTGATAGAAAAGGATTTGGACCTGATTTACAAAGAACAGTTAAAGAAAATACCAAGCAACTTGGATTCAATACTGAGAATACAAACTTTGCTGAAGAGTGAATAGTGGTAAACTGACAGATTGAGTATAAGGTATATATCCTTTTTTTTATTCCATAAACAGAAAAACCTCGTAAAGGAGCCGCTGGGGCGGCGACAGGATTTGCCCGAACGTTCCCGATGAAGGGACGAGCCGTTGGGTCGATTAGACCCAACGAGCGAGAGTGAGGAAAAGCAAATCCGATTCTGGGAGCCCGAAGGGCGGGATTCGCGCCGATTCGCGGTTGGTTTTTCTCATGTGTCAAAACGAATGCCGTACAAGAAATCGAAGTACATCTGCTTTGTCCCCCGAACCCCAAAAACCACCTCACTTCCACTCGAAAACCACCATTTCCACTCCAAAAACACCATCCTCCCATCAAAATCCACCCCTTCCACACACACAAAAATCCCCCCTCAAACAAAAAATACGCCCATTCCTGCCGTATTTCCCTCCAAACACACTCATCCTATATAAAATACCAACCTGGACGTCCAGAAAATTCGATGACCCCCCGGAGACTACGTCCGTAAGTAAGTAAATACGGGAAGAAAAAAATGCTCATCAATCACTTTTTTTTTAGACGTCTAGTTGTATTATTATTATTTTATGTACAGTACAGAAGAGAGAGAGAGAGAGAGAGAGAGAGATCGAACCAAAAACAAAAACAAATCATATTTAAGCTTTTCCGACCGTAAGGACGTAGTCTGAGGGGGGTTATCGTTTTTCCTGGACGTCCACGTATATAATTTATATACAATGACTCTGCCAAACCGAAAATACGCCCATTCCTGTCGATTTCGATTTTTACCCACCAAAAATAATCACAAAAAATTCATCAAAATTGATCACCGAAAGTCGATTCTGGAATCGAAATACCTATTTGCGAATACAAATCGAGTCGTTTTTCATCATCAGACCCCTGTTTTTCACCACCCCTGTTTTGTTGTCAAATTGCTAGCAAATATCGCATTTTCCGAAACACTCAAATACCCTTCTGCGAAATAGTTTGTTAGCAGATTGTCAGCAAGAATGCTACCAACTCTGTCAGATCCCGGTCATCCGGGAGGAAGTGAGATCTATATCACAAAAATTTACTCTCTACATAGGCGACTTGGACAAACACCTCTTTGACGCCTTTGCAAAAACGTACCGACACGGTGAAACATCCAGGATCATCCTCGGACTCATCCGTAAACACATGAAAGAGGTCCATCAGATCTATGCCTGACTACAAAATCTACATCCCCGAAGCAAAAGCCCCTGTCCTCTACCAATTCAAAGAACAGTTCGGCAAAGACGCATCCGGTATGATCGTCGACTTCATCGAAAACGTCCTCAGGGATGCCGGCAGCTCAGAGACCATAACCTGCTCAGCCGACCAGATCCATCAAACCTACTTCGGCGACATCGAAAGCGAAAAAGCCTTCCTCTATCTCTTCGATACCCGGGAAAGCGCAAAACTCGCTATCAAAAACCGTCTCGATGCCCTCTATCAGAAACATCCCGATCTCTATCTGGATGTCATCGCACAGTTCAAAGAAAAATACCCAAACTTAGCAAAAATCACAGGAATCAACCAATGAAACAAACCACAAACAGCGAAACCATTCGCGAAAAACATGCCTGCCCTAAACCAGCGTCTAAACAGTTTCAGGGAACAGGCAACAACAGATTCGACCCGAGACCAGAAAAACCCACCGGGCCGACCGGATCCTCTGGAACCCCTGGTTCCGCAGGCACCAGCGATCCCAAAAACCGAAACACCAAAAACCGGATCTGGAGCCTCGCCGACTACGACGCGACCCCTACGCTTGATCTGATCATCAACACCCTCG
>NZ_SIJA01000011.1:0-820 GCF_012062385.1 Methanocorpusculum sp. GPch4
GAATTCACCGTGCCGCACGCCGGGCACACATTCAGCAGACTGATCCGATTCACCATCGCTTTTCGCACCCAATCCTGAACCGTCGTCCCTTCCACGCGTGCCGCCGTTTCCAGCTGCATCTTCAGGTTCTTCGGGAGCCGGATCAGGATCTGATCATCGTTCTTTTCTTCAGACATAATGTATCTATTTACATATACGGGTTATAGCTATAAATACTATGCTATCTAATTATTCTGTATATCATGATACATTTGATAAAACTAAGAAAAGGAGTGACAACCTAGCCTTGATTAAAACACAAACAACCCTGCCGATGCCTTACACAGTAAAGCATCACGAAACGATCACAGAACAACTCTCGCCCGAACACCCCGGTGTCAACCTGGATTTGAGCGCCTACCGGTTCGGTCTGTATAAAAACGGCGAACTCGTCGACATAATCACCACCTTCGATACCGGCCCCGATCTCCGTCGGGCCGTCAAAGAGCACATCACGGACAATGAACCCGAAGGCCCCGAAAAAGCCTTCCTTCTCCGGTTCTTCGACCCGTCTTGTGCTCCGCCCTGGGAGCGAAAGACCATGACCCGCCGGCAGCTCCCCACACCCGAAGCTCTCCTGAACTCCCTCAACGACGAAGGAAACGCCGTCAGATTCGAAAAAGAAGCCGCCGGCCACCTCGTCTACGACGTCGCGAGCGGCGAATGGTATGCCTTTATCAACAATCACTGGGAACCCGCCGGCGACAAAATCGGCAAAACCCTCCGGTTCATCGGCAAAAGCATCGAAGAAGAACAGAAATACTGGAACCGGCGGGCAGAA
>NZ_SIJA01000012.1:0-5371 GCF_012062385.1 Methanocorpusculum sp. GPch4
CTGGTGAGACCTGGAGCCCCCGGACCGCGAGTCGCGGAAGCCCGGGGGAGCCCGGCCGGGGCAGGTTGACCCCTCCGCAGGCCCCTTCGAAGAGGGTTTCGGGTCCTACGGGCGACCAGGTGGCGGATTCAGGGTCGGCCCCTGGTCTTTACAGCCCGGAGGAAGCAGGATATCCTACGAAAATATCCTCCCCCGGGATGCGCTGGAGCATCGCAGAAGACTCGCCCACCCGAGGCGTGGGAGGTACCCAGGTGGGGATCGTCAGCCGCCCGCACCCCGGGCCAGAGGCCCTGAGCCGGCGGGAGGGAGTCCTCAGAAGCAGACCGCAACTGCTCTCTGAGCCAGGCAGGTGATGAAGGTGGCCAGTTCGCTTGGAGTCGTCGAGAACCAGACCGAGCCCCAACCTCTTCCGGTGGGTTCTGGAGAGGAGGGCGGCAACTGGAGCCGGAGCGGTTGGACCGATTCCATCTCCTTCGAGCCGGTCCCGACGTGCTATGTGTGCGCTTCGACGACGCGCACCCCCGCCTTCGATCTGTCCTTTTTCGACCACCCCTTCCAGTGGGTGCGTTGCTCGGATTGCGGTCTGGTCTTCCAGTCTCCCCGGCTCACCAAGGGTTCGTTGGACCTGATCTACAACTCCGAGCTCTACTGGCGCGGTCGGTCCGACGCGACCCCACCTCCTGCCGAGAGCACCGACGAGCTTCGCCTGGGCTACAACAACTACGAGATGGGACACCCGTACCGCATGGCCCAGGCCCGGCAGAGGGTTCGGGCCCTCTCCAGGCACCTGCCGACCGGCTCCAGGGTCTTGGAGGTGGGCTGCGCTGCCGGCTTCTTCCTGTCCGCCCTGAAGCAGGCCGGGTTCGATGCGACCGGCATCGAGCTGTCGGCAGCGATGGCGGAGTACGGGCGCTCCCGGCTGGACGTCGACATCCAGGTCGGCGACTTCGACCAGTTGGAGATCCCTCCAGGGTCCTACGACGGCATCGCGGCCTGGGGCTGCGATTCGAATTTTCACGACGTCCGGAAGACCTACTCCCATATGGTCGAAGCTCTCCGGCCTGGCGGGATCCTGGCCTTCAACTATTTCGACTTTGACCACCCGGCCCGGATCCTCCTGGGCAGCTTCAAGCGGGTCTACAACGCCATCTATTACTTCAACCGGAGCAACGTCACCCGTCTCCTGAACTCGCTGGGTCTGGAGATCGTCTCCCACTCGACCGAGTTCCAGTACACCTGCCTGGAGGAGGTCGCCTCCATGACGGGGCGGCGAGGGGTCCAGACCCTGGCCCGCACCCTCGGAATCCAGCGGAGCATGCTCCGGCTTCCCATCGTGGGGAGCTATCTGCTGCTGGCCAGGAAGCGGCCCCACCCTTCGCGACGCCCTTGACCCGACTCTTCCTGCGCGGAATCCGCCTGCGGCATCCGCGCTCGGGGGGTCAGGGGGACGTCTCGGCCAGCCCCTGCGCGGCCCGGGCCTGGACTTCGGGGTGCTGGCGCCCCTTCTGCAGGACGTACTGATAGCGCTTCCGGGCCCCGGCCAGGTCGCCCTGGGAGCGGGCCTGGTCTGCCGATTCCAGCAAGGCCACCAGCAGGTTGTACCGGGCCTGGTGCCGGAAGGGGTCCAGCTCCAGGGCCCGCTCGAAGCGCAGGGCGGCCTCGTCCCAGCGCTGCAGCTTGCCCAGCACGACTCCGGCATTGTACTCCAGGGCGGCGCTGGGCGGACCCGCCAGGTAGCGTTCCAGGGCGGTGGGCAGGTCTCCGGTCGATTCGGCCAGGTTGCCGAACTGTCGGTACAGGAGCTCCTCGGGCCGGGCGCGCGCGGCGATCCCCTCGCGGTAGGCCTGCTCGGCGCCGTCCAGGCGGCGCTGGGCCAGGCGCAACTGGGCCAGGTAGTGATAGCCGGAAGCGACTCGGGGGGCCAGGCGGACGGCTTCCACCAGGTGGACCTCGGCCTGGTCCAGCCGGCCGTTCTCCAGGTGGTGGATGCCCAGCGCCAGGCGGGCGGCCTGGCTCTCCGGGCGGGCTGTCACCGCCGCCTGCCAGAACCGACCCTCGTCGTTCCAGACCTGGTTGCGGGCCACGGTGGCGGCGCCCCAGACCAGGACGATCAGGGCCAGGATGCGGGCGTGCCGGTTCGCCAGCAGCACCGCCAGAAGCAGGCAGAAGCCCACGCTGGGCAGGTACAGGAAGCGTTCGGCCAGGGGTTGGGGCAGGGGAACCAGGTTCAGCACCGGGATCAGGGCCAGCGGGATCCATGCCAGCGAGAAGCAGACCACGGGTGCCTTGCGGGCCGTCCAGGCCAGGAGCGCGGCGAAGGCCAGGGCCACCAGCCACCCGGCCGCCACGCCGAGGGGGGGCACGGCCTGGAGGGCCAGGTGGCGCTCGACGCTCAGCCAGAAAGGCATCGCCAGCAGGCCGAGATACTCGGCAAAGAACCGGGGCGCCAGAAGGAGCCGGTGGCCCAGGCCCCCAGCCAGGTCCAGGGTGGGAACCAGGCCCTGCAAAGCCTGGTGGCGCAAGGCCAGCACCGTGCCCAGGGCCAGGACCTGCAGGCCCAGGACCCGGATCGCGTCGGACCGCGGGGACCGTCGCAGCATCAGGGCAGCCGCCGTCAGGAGGGGGATCACCACCGTGCTCTCCTTGGCCATCAGGGCCAGGGCCAGGGCCAGGGCCGAGCCGATGGCCGAGGCAGCGGTTCCCCTCAGGGCCAGAAGCAGGGCCCCCAGGCCGAAGAGGCAGGCCAGCACGTCCGTGCGCCCCGAGATCCAGCTCACGGACTCGGTGTGGACGGGGTGGACGGCGAAGAGCAGGCCCGCGGCCAGACCTGCCCGGGGGGCGTCGAAGAGCCGGTTCCCCAGGTGCATCACCGCCAGCGAGCAGCCCACATGGGCCAGCAGGTTCGTCAGGTGGAAACCCAGGGGCGTGAAGCCCCAGACCAGGGCGTCCAGGCGGAACGAGAGCAGCGTCAGGGGCCGGTAGAACGGAGTGACCTCCCATTCCGCCAGGGCCATGCGGGCGAAGTCGGTCATGAAGGGAGCCCAGGCGGGCTGAGCCCCCTTGAGGTAGCTGTTCTCCAGGATCAGGACCCGGTCGTCCCACAGGAAGGGGCCCGTCAGCACGCTGGCATAGCACAGCACGGCCGCCAGGGCCACCAGGAGGTTCCAACTGCGATTCACCGTGCCGGTTTTCGCGCCGACCGGTTCGTTCCCTGGCTCGAGGCCCGGACCTCCGGTCTTCTGCAGGCGCGATCTTGATCCAAGTCAAGATCCCCGCGTCCTCTTCCCGGTAGACTCGAGGCCTGAACGCATCCCGAAGGGAGCATGAGATGAACCTTCACGATATCGAGATCCCGCTGGGCCGCCTGGTGGCCGAGCATCCCCATCTGATCCGGACCCTGGAGGGCCTGGGTCTGGACTACTGCTGCGGCGGGCACAGGCCCCTCTCCCAGGCGGTGGCCGAGAAGGGGTTGGACCTGGAGGAGGTGCTGGCGGCCCTCAAGCAGGCCCTGGCCTCGACCCAGGATGCCTGCGCCGCGCCCTGGCTCGAGAAGACCTGCTCGGAGCTGATCGACCACATCGTCCGCAGCCACCATGGGTTCCTGCGCACCGAACTGCCGCGCCTGAGCACCCTGACCGACAAGGTCTTCGAGGTGCACGGTTCGGGGACCCCGGAGCTGGGTGAGCTGCGCCGGGTCATGGCCGGATTCCGCGAGGAGATCGAGTCCCACCTGGCCAAGGAGGAGCAGATCCTCTTCCCCGCCATCGTGGCCTGCGAAGCCCGGGGGGCGGCCATGCCCCAAGGAGCCGGAGTCCTGGCCCGCGGTCCGATCTCCTGCATGGAGAGCGAGCATGACGAGGCGGGCGCCGCCCTGGCCGAGATGCGCCGGCTGACCGGGGACTTCTCTCCTCCCGAGGCGGCCTGCGGCTCGTGGCGGGCCCTCTACCTGGGCCTGGAGGAGCTGGAGCAGGACATGCACCGGCACATCCACGAGGAGAACAACATCCTCTTCGAGCGGGTCCGCGCCGCCGGCTGGTAGGGCTGGACCGCGCCGGGTTCAACCCGGCGCCCGCACACCGCTTCGGGCGCTCGAGCCTGAATCCGCCGCCTGGCGTGAGGACCGAGGGCGTCGAGTCGGGTCTGGATGCAAGGAAGGCGTGCCTCGAGGAGCGGAGCGTAGTTGGAAACTACGTGAGCACCGCAGAGGTGCGCCTGACGACGCAGACGGGCCCGGATCGGCGGCCGAATGCCACGGTAGGTGGCGGATTCAGGTCGAGGCTCCGTCCGCGTGACGGGCCTCAGCGCCCGTCCTGCATCTGCCTGAAGACCGGCTCGAAGAGACTCTTCAGCAGCAGGGCTCCCTCATCCGAGAGATGGTGGGAGTCGATGTACAGGGGGGCTGCGTCCCGGGTCAGGCTCTGCCAGCCCAGGATTTCGGGGCCTGGGTCCAGGACCACGAAGTCCTCGGAGCGGGGGAGCCCTTCCAGGGCCTGATGGACCTTGGCGTTTTGGGTCCGGTGATCCTCGGGTGTCGCCGGGTGGGGGGCAAGCCACGGCCATCGCGAGACCAGCCGCAGGTTTCGGGAGTTCACGCCCGGCTGGCTGGGGAAGTCGCCCACGAAGACCACCCGGATCCCTCGATCCTGGAGGTGGCGGACCGTCTGTCGCAGGTCCTCCGCAAAGCCTTCCCGGCCGTAGCTGGACCAGTAGCCCGACAAGAAGACGGTGCCCACGCGCTCCTGCTCCAGGGTCTTCAACGCCAGCTCCCGCCACCGCTTCTTGTACTCGGGGCTCTTGTCCCAGCTCGGCATCTCATGACCCCAATCAAGCAGCGGGGCCGACGAGGTGGCGGTCAACTGCAACCCGGGCAGGCCGTAGGACCTGCCCAGCTCGTGCAGCAGCGGGGCCAGGCTCATCGCGTGGCTGTCACCCCACAAGAGGAAGCGGGGGCTTTCGGAACGCGGGCTCCCCATCGGCGTCGGCCGGGCCTCGTCCGAGAGCGGATCCACCGCGTGGGTGCGCGAGCGGAATTCCCGGGGGCGGGCCTTCTCGGCCCAGTTCTCGGGGTAGCCCTGGCTCTGCAGGTAGAGCTGCCCCGAAGAGATCGCCAGCACCGCGTAGGAGGCGAAGAGCCACCCCATGGCCCGGCGTCGTGGCAGGATCCTCTTGCTTCGGATGGGCGTCTCGACCCACCGCCAGGAGGCGTATCCGGCCAGGCAACTGACCAGGACCAGAAGCCAGCGGGCCTCCAGGCTGCCGCCCACGCCCAGGTAGAAGGCATAGGCCACCAGGGGCCAATGCCAGAGATACAGCGAGTAGGAGATCTGCCCCACCCGCACCACGGCGGGATGGGAGAGGACCCGCCCCACCC
>NZ_SIJA01000013.1:0-722 GCF_012062385.1 Methanocorpusculum sp. GPch4
GAAATGGCCACAGCCACCGCCAGTTCGAAGAAGTTTGAAGCTCCAATCATGCCTGCTGGAGCTGCCACCTCATGGGGAATCTTCCACGCTTTTGCCCAAAAGTAGGCGATGAAGAAGATCAAGAAAGTCTGTAGGATCAAGGGAATGGCAATCAGGATGATGTTCAAGGGATTATCAATGATGGTCTGTCCTTGGAACGAGAAAATGATGATCAAGGTCAAGAGAAGTCCAAGGATGGTGACATTGGAAAACTTAGGAATGTATTGGCTTTCAAAATATTCCAGACCTTTGGATTTGGTGATCTGTACTCTGCTGATCCATCCTGAAAGCAAGGGAATCACCACAAACAGTGCCACCGAGAGAAAGAGGGTGCCCCATGGAATGGCGATGCCGCTGATTCCGAGAAGCAGTCCTACGATAGGGACGAACGCTATCAGGATGATCAAGTCATTGGTGGCGACTTGAATTACAGTATATGCGGGATTTCCTTTGGTAAGATGACTCCACACAAAGACCATGGCGGTGCAGGGAGCTGCTCCAAGCAACACTGCCCCGGCTAGGTATTCTTTGGCCAATGCTTCTGGAAGCATCTGTTTATAGATGACAAAAAAGAAGAGGTAGGCAAGTCCATACATGGTGAATGGCTTGATCAACCAGTTGGTTACCCAGGTTACGATGAGCCCCTTTGGATTTTTCCCTACTTGCTTGATGCTGTTGAAATC